>JBAZRS010000100.1:0-1166 GCA_041662825.1 Victivallales bacterium
TCCGATCTTTTTCCTTAAGCTCCCTGATTGCATTCTCTGACATAAAACCTCTCGTCCTCCATCCTATAGAAAAGATTATAGGTGCATGCGGGAATAAGCCTGCCCGGTTCGGACGGAACCAGATCCGGACACAGTATAGCCCTGGAACAGTCAAAGTTGTCCTCGTCCATATGGGAGTGTATGTATACGGTCCTGACCGATGATTCCGCCAGGCGCTGGCGTTCGAACATCGTGACTTTTCTGTCGCCGGGATATAATTGTTCAACGAGTTCCCGGAAAATCTTAAGCTGGCAGGAATCTCCCTTTGCATACAGTTCGTTTATCGTGTCCTTGAAGAACTCGCTCTCATTCTCAAGACGGAGCAGATATGAGTCTCTCATCATGCCCTTGAGCTTTTCCTCCGGGACGAAACGCGCAAACGGCAGGAACTTGTCGCCTGCCTTAAGCATGTAGCATGTCATATAGCAAAGCGGATGCGCGGAAGGTCTTGTGGAGAAATCGCCGAACTGGAGTTCGCCTCTGGACTCACTGCACACTATTCTTGCAGCCTCGTCGACAGGCAGATGTTCCCTTTCCATGAACGAAGATCCACCCTGGCCGGTATAGGTCATCGTCTGGACGGTAAGACTGAGGATACTGTCGTTCTCCTTCATCATACCGAGGATTCGGGAAATGGAATTCTCGTTGACTCCCTTGACGAGGACGTTGAGAAGTGTCATCTGCACTCCTGCAGCTGTAAGGTTTTCAATCGCCTTGAGCTTCTGTTCCACGATGTCCCGGCCATGCAGCATGACGCTTGTGGCGGAATCGAAAGTGTCAAAGGAAAGTATCACATATACTCCTAGCTCTGCGAGTTTCGCACATAAGTCCCTGTCTTCTGCCAGCAGCAGGCCGTTGCTGTTCATAGTGATTCTGCCGATTCCCGGATTCTTGCATACCTTGAGGATTTCCAGAAGATCGGGATGAAGTGTGGGTTCGCCGCCGGTTATATTGATCAGGTCGACAGGCCCGGACGATTCAAGGATCCAATCGACAGTCCTCCGCATCTCGTCAACGGCCATGCTATAAATCCGATCCTTCCGGTTGTATGTGAAACAGATCGGGCAGTTGAGGTTGCAGGCATTCGTGATTGAGATCACAGGGAGCTGGCATGGTGTCGCATGCCA
>JBAZRS010000100.1:1176-2722 GCA_041662825.1 Victivallales bacterium
TCCTTTTGCCGGAGTCTTCGACTTTTTCAGGGGTGAACGGTCCGGACGTTCTCCAATTGCATTTTCCAGGTACCAGTTCATGTCGCCGGCGATCAGGGCTGGCCTGCTGTCCCTGTGAGTTTCACAGATGCTCTGCTGCCAGACTTTCCCATCCCTGAAGAATATCCGAGCAGGAACGATCCGCCTGCACTGGCGGCACATCCCGCGGACAGTTGAAAAGTAGGTCTCGTCAGTTTCCTTGAGCCGAGGCATATAGTTCCTTCAGTTGTTCAGCAAGTATTTCAGGTTCGGAACATTCCGCGAGCGGGCAAAGTGCAACATTGATCATGCCGGAAGCTATCTCCGACTTCCTGCCTGTGACACGGCACTTGGCTGTCAAGGTCTTTTCATCGCGCCCGGCAACTTCAATTATTATCTCAAGCGCCTCTCCCATCCCGATCACGTCGGAAAACTTGAAATCCTCGATGGAACCGAGGATACAGGTTTCCTTGAAACCGGAACTGACAGTAACCAGCCAGCGAAGGAGTTCCACGCAGCTTTCGACTGCCAAGGTCTCGGGCACTACGCCCTTCCTGCCGAGAGGTTCGCAAAGGCAGTATTCCTCAAGGGAGGAAAGCTTCCTCCCGGAAATGGACTTCCAGTTTTCGATCCTGTGTATCCTGTCTGTAAGGCACCATCTCATCAGATTCCACCATCCACGAAAATGTTCTGCGCATTCATGTAACTGGCCTTTGGTGACGCTACGAAAAGGACCACCTCGGCAACTTCTCCGGGCTTGCCAGGACGTCCCGCACTGCAATAGTTTATGTATTCCTTCATCTCCTTTTCAGGTACCATTTTTCCGACGCCGTCATCCAAAAGCCCCGGAACTACGGAATTGACCCTGATATTGTAGCGGGCAAGTTCCTTGGCGAGTGACAAGGTGAATCCCATCACTCCCGCCTTTGCAGTTGCGTAGTGCACCGGGACTTCAAGCAGCCTGTGTCCTGCAAGTGAGCCGATGTTTATGATGACCCCCTCTTTCCGGGCTATCATTCCGCGTACAACTTCGCGTGTGACGAGGAACATGCTCTTCAGGTTCGCCGCGATGACTGTATCCCAGTCCTCCTCCTCTATGAGTGCAAAAGGCATGACCTGGGTAAGACCTGCGTTGTTGACAAGTATGTCTATACGTCCGAAAGCCTTCAATACTTTCGAGACGGCCTCCGCCACTTCTTCCTTTTTCGTAAGGTCAGCCTTGAATGCGGATGCCCCTGTCTCAGTGGACAGTTCCTCGGCCTTCGTCTTCCTTGTATTGAAGGTGAAGGCGACATCATATCCTTCCTTGCGGAATATGCGCACTAGCGAACTGCCCAAGGCCCCGCTTCCTCCGGTTATTAGCACTGTCTTCTTATCCATTTTTCTGTTCATCCTTGAATTTCCTTACGAGATTAATCATCGTTGCAACCCTGAAGCATCTTGGCATTTGGGAGGTGGTCAGGCCATCCTTGAGTTCATCATGCGGGATTTCAGGCATCGATCTCCTGAGTTCGGTGATTGCTTCAGA
>JBAZRS010000100.1:2732-12032 GCA_041662825.1 Victivallales bacterium
GTCGACCTCAAGAGGAATTGCGCCAAGCTTACCCTTTATCCTCCGGTCAATCTCCCTCAGGGAAATCTTGATTCCGAAATGCTGTTCAAGCGTAAAGACCAGATGTATCAGGTCGAGCGAGTCGATCCCGAGATCGTTTATCAGCCTGTCCTCTTTCCTTACTTCAATGCTGTCCTTGTCAAGGGTCTCCAGTAGACAGGCGCGGACACCCTTGAAAACTTCGTCTTCATCCGTCATAAGAACCTCGTTATGCTTTCAATGTTTTTCCGCGGTGGCGCCTTGGGCTCCTCGTCCGGATAGCCAAGTGCGATCAGGCAGACAAGCTCATGTCTTCTCTTGATATCAAGCAGTTCTTTCAGTTCAGATTCGGCGGCAATGGGGCCTGTCAGGCAGAATGTTCCGAATCCATGCAGTTCCGCGGCAAGCATGAGGTTCTGAGCGGCCATTGCAGCCGAGGTGAAACTCCCGAATGTTGCTCCGGCCTTGTCTCCAAGCATTTGCTTTTCGAAGGATGCCGGAGCCGGTGCTGAGACTGCGATAATCACCGACGCCTCCGCGAAACGGCTGAAGTTTGAAGAGTAATCCGCGATGTCCCCGATTATTCCCGAACTGCTGTTGTCGGAAATTATCTTCTGCCACTTGTCCTTCACGACATCCGCCATTTTCCTTATCAGCTCAGGGGATCTTGTTATCGAGAAAAACCAGTCCTGCCGGTTTCCCGCCGACGGCGCCCATGAGGCTAGCTCGATTAGTTCAAGGATCGTCTTTTCCGGAACAGGATCTGGACGGAACTTCCTTATGCTTCTGCGAGCCCGGATGATTTTCTCGAATTCCCTGTTCATAGTGCCATGCCTCCGTCAATGCGAATGACCTGGCCGGTCATATAAGTGCATGATTCAGAGGCAAGGAAAGCTGCGAGTTCCGCAATCTCCTCGGGTTTCCCAAACCTGTGCACGGCTATGTTCTCAAGCAGCTTTTCACCATGCTCCCTGCGAATCCTTCCAGACATTTCAGTCTCCACTATCCCTGGCGCGATGCAGTTCACCATGATTCCCTTGCGCCCAAGTTCCAGCGCGAGGACACGGGTCATGGCCTCAAGTCCCGCCTTGCTTGCCGAATAGTTTATCTGTCCGCGTCCGCCGTGCGAAGCCGAGATCGAGGACATGTTTATTATGCGCCCCCATTTGTTCAGCAGCATGTATTTTGAAACAGCCCTGCATATCCTGAAAGCTCCGTCAAGATTTGTCTCAAGTACTTTCCTCCAAGTTTCGTCATCCATCCCAATGGCAGGCGCCTCGCTGTTAACAGCTGCGCAGTTCACGAGGATGTCGAGGTGCTTCTCCTGGTTGAAAATGTATTCGCAGGCCTTGTCGATTCCGTCGCTATCCATGAGGTCGAGTTTGATGATCCTGGTGCCATTCCCTGATTTTGCGGCGGCAAGTTCCGCATTCTCTCTTCCGTGGCCGTAACCGACATAGACGATATTCCCGTCTTCTGCAAGCTTTTTTGAGACCGCAGAGCCGATTCCGCCACCGCCACCGCACACAAGTGCCACCCTTTTTGCTGGCCTATCCATTATACCTCCTGAAAACTATAGATGCATTCTGGCCGCCGAACCCGAAGGAGTTGCTCAGGACATATTCTCCGGCAAAAGGTTCTTCGGGCTTGATGACATGGTTGAGTTCGCAATCCTTGCCCACCTTTTTCAAGTTCGGATTGGGCGGCATCACTCCGTGTACCAGTGGCAAAAGGCAAGCTCCTGCTTCAACAGCTCCTGCCGCTCCTATCATATGTCCTGTCATTGACTTTGTCGAACTGACAGGAATATTTTCCCATAAACCGGCAAATACTTTCCTTATTGCTGCCGCCTCGACCTGGTCATTGAGCCATGTACCGGTACCATGCGCATTTATATGGTTTATGCAGGAGACATCGATGCCTGCGTCAGTGATCGTCTGGAGCATCGCCCTTATGGCTCCGTCACCTGCGGGATCGGGAGCGCTCAGGTTGTATGCATCAAGGCTTGAACTGTAACCGCATATTTCCGCTAGGATATTCTTCCCTTCTGCACGAGCTTTGTCAAGAGGTTCAAGGACGAATACAGCAGCGCCTTCTCCCAGTACCGTGCCTGTCCTGGATGCGTCAAATGGACGGCATGCGCTCGCGCCTCTGTCGTTGTCGACCGTCAATGCTCCAAGGAGCTGAAAACCACCGACGCCAAGGGGATTCACCATGGAATCAAAGCCGCCGCATACGGCCTTTTCGACTCTTCCAGAACGAATCTCCCGGAATCCGTGTCCTATCGCCTGAGCGGATGCCGCACAGGCGGAACAATTTGTAAGGGAACGCTTAGGAGTCCCAAATTTCCTGCATATCAGTTGCGCCGCAGTGTCGAGCGGCACCTGCAGGGGAGGAAAGGGATTTGCAAGATTCCTGATCGCCAGATCCCTGAAATTAGGATTCCCGTCGCAGATCACTTTCTCTAGGTCGAAGCTTTCCAGGCTGGTGCCAAGATGGAGGAGTGTCGCGTGATCCAGCCTTTCAATTCCCGCATTATCCAGCGCCTGTCTGCAGGCCTCATATGCGAATCCTATCTTAATGTCCAGGCTGGAGATGCCCATGACATCTTCATCGAAAAGGAGCTTTTCTCTGACCTGTCCGGAGAGCTGCACATCGAAAGTTTCACAGTCGAACGATTCTATCCTGGATATCCCGCTGATTCCATTCCTGAGAGAATGCCAGAACGCGCCGGCGCCGGTGCCGATAGGAGAGCAGACTCCAAATCCGGTGATTGCGACACGGTTCATGATGGAACCTCCAGCCGGACACTGAAAGTCATACGGTCAAAGCCTGTGATTTCAAAACCGCCTGACCTTGTCCTGGCGGCAATTGCGAGCTGGATGGCCGGAGCGGCGGCAAAACAACGGCCGATCTTTCCTGACATCGGATCGTTTATAGCTGTTCCCAAAGTCTCAAGCTCCATTCCGGAAATGACCGCATGAATTTTCCTGTTGTCGCGAATCGCAGTTGCGGCTTTCTCCATGAAAAGATATGCCGCGCCAGCCGAGGGAAGCTCGCTATTTCCAAGGATGCCAGCCTGCCTCAGGTAGACATAGGTAGATGGATGGGACGGGAAATCGGCACCACCGGCGAGAGCACAGTCGGACTCGCCAGAGATCACTGATAGCCAAGCTTCGCAAAGGGCGGCGCCTGCTTGCCCCTCCCAAGGATTGAATATCAGGTTGGCACCTTTGATCTTTTCCTGAATGGATATCAGGCATGGCGGGATGTTCGCGAGAATCTTGAATGACAACAGCGGGTTGGCACTAGACAATCCCTGCTTTCCGAGAAGGTGGCATGAGAACTCGCCTTTCTCGTCGATAGATTTCTCGATCACGGGACGGACTTCATCAATGTCTGCAGTGGCAAGCCCGGTCGCCGCGAAGAGACCTGTCCTCTCTGGCCTGAACCGCTGAGCCATCCCTGCCTCTGCAGCAGCCTCCCTTGCCGCAATGCATCCTAGTATCGCCGCTCCAGACATATACTTCAGCATTCTTTTACCGCCAATAAGTTCGCCTGCATTGAAATCAGGAATCTGGAACGCAAGGGCGTCCTGCATCGGGCTTCCGGCAAGCTCTGCAATTGGTGACGGGGGCGGGAATCTGGATTCGGAGAAGTTAATGGCAGAGTCCCGGGCGTTTAAACCCAGTGGACAGATAATTCCCATGCCAGTTATTACGATATCGCTTTCAAGCATCTGGATTAACCAATCTCTGCGTTATTAGAGGTTCCCTCTAGCCATTGCGACAGGATTCGGCTGCGTCTTTCTTCAAGGCGATGATTTTCGAACTTATGGAATGAGAACATGAGCTTGCACTCGCATACGAGGGTGCCATCGACTTTCGCGGAGGCGCTTATTCTGCCACCCAGTTCATTTGTGGAAAGGACTTCCGCCGCATATTCCAGAGTATCTCCAGGATGGACCGGCTTCCTGAATTTAGCGCTTTCAACGATGCTCATGAGCGCCTTCACGCTTTTTCCGGTTTCCTTCCGGACGCCTTCCTCCAGGAGAAGACCTGAAAGCTGCGCCATTCCCTCGAGCATGAGTACGCCCGGCATGATCGGCTTCAGAGGGAAGTGGTCCTCAAAAAAATCCTCAGACAGCGCTACGTTCTTGATGGCTGTGCCTTTCCTGCCCGGATGAAATGAAGTTATTCTGTCGAGAAGGAGAAATCTCATTTTGGAACTTCCTTGTCAAGGCAGGTTTGCCGGTCGATGTACTTTCCGCCGATGGCTGTGACCAGTCCGCCCCAGAGGAATCCGATGGATACGGCCAGAAGCCATGAGAAGATGATGAACCATTTCGCCTCCTCCACGTGATGGCTCGCGATAAGCGAAGTGAGAGGAGTTATGAGGGCTGTCCCGAAACCGATCGACGCCCCGATGATCATGCCGTCCACGACTGTCGCAGGCCCGAGCTTTGAATTGTGCTTTGTGAGCCAGAGCGTCAAGCCATATCGGTTAAAATATGCCCCGGATGCGCCAGCAATGACGAGTGATAGAGCGAAGCGGAGAAGATAGACCTCCCTGAACGGAATTAGGATGAACATTACCGAGAACCACAGTATTACAGGAATTATCCCATACAGTGCACCTATTAGGCCGGCTTTCCGAAGATAGACACCTGCAAGCTTCTTTCCTAGATTGTTTACCTCCATACTGCACCCCCTTTTTTACTGATAGTAATTTTGACTTAATGTTGTTGGAAAGGTAACCGGAAGCGGGGAATAAATCAAGGATGCCAGAATAAAAGGATGGCTTCGCGTCTATTTTTCAACGATCTGCTGAATCTCTTTTTTCAGTTTTTCAATGTCTGCTTTTTCAATGTAGCTGATGATATTGGCCCACAAGGTATGGTACCCATATCCACCGTTCCTCATCTCATCCAGCGCCTTTTCCTTGCTCCATCCTTGATAGATGATTCGGTACATGGCACTCATCAGACCGGTGCGGTCTGCCCCATGCTGACAATGAATTAGGAATGGACCATTTTCTGATTTTGCCAGTTCTTTCATTACTCGGATTACCTGGTCATCATTTATATTCCATGTGTCGATAGGAACATCAACCCGATGCAAGCCGGTACTTTTCACCTCGTCTTTGTCGTCATGGAAACTACGCAGGTTAATGACCGTTTTGATATCCAGTTTAACCAGATTTTTCATGCCTGTGGCTTCGGGTTGGGCGCTGCGGTAGATGGCATTGGTGATTTTATGCAGGTTGGGAACTCCTTCCAGCGGGACTGGCATGGCCCATTCCTGGTTACGCGCCCTAACCGTGTCCAGTGAGGTCTCCGCATAACTGCCTGTCATGATGATCATAATCACGACAAGTCCACAAAACCATAAAAATATCCGGATAGGGATTTTATTTTTCATCTTGCTGAAAAGATAGACAGAGCTTGAGCATAAATCAAGTATGCTATACTTTTAAACTCTAGACCACATCTCACTTCCATTATTTTCTATTTCGATAATGAAAAGTAAATCTCATTTGGTAAAAGTGCTATTCCAGGCAAATATAGTATGCTGTTGGGGACGGGAATTCAGAGCAGGCCGGCGGTCTCTTCAAAGCCGAAGGAGATGTTCATGCACTGGACCGCCTGTCCTGCCGCGCCCTTGGTGAGGTTGTCGATGCAGGAGGTGACAATCAGTTTTCCGGTATGTTCGTCATAAGCAAATCCGATGTCGCAGAAGTTGGTCATGGTCACATATTTTGTGTCCGACTGTTTTCCGTAAGGGAGGAGCCTGACGAATTTTTCCTTTGAATACGCATTCTTGTAGGCGGATTCGATATTCTCCCTTGAGAATTTGCCCGAAGGAGATGCGACTATCGTGGAATTTATTCCCCTGTTGACCGGGATCAGGTGGGGAATGAAATTAATGCGGACCTCGCAATTTGCGGCACAGCTCAGCTCCTGTTCTATTTCGGGAAGATGGCGGTGTCCGGAAACGCCGTAGGCGCGCACGCTTTCGTTGCACTCCGGGAAAAGATAGGGAAGATCGACTTTGCGACCTGCGCCGCTGACGCCGCTCATGCTGTTCACCACTATGTTTTCCGGTGACACGATTTTATTTTCAAGGAGTGGGGCGAGGGGAAGCAGTATGCTGGTCGGATAACATCCCGGACATGCTATGAGTGACGCATTCTTTATTTTGTCCCTGTATCTTTCCGGAAGGCCGTATACGGCATCCTTCAGCAAAGAGGGCGCGGGATGCTCCTCCTTGTAATATTTCTTGTAGGTTGCGGTATTTCTGATTCTGAAATCGGCGCTGAGGTCAATGACTTTCACTCCTTTTTCCAGAAGCGGAACTGCGAATTCGGACGCGAGTCCATGGGGGAGGGCAAGGAAGGCTACATCGGCCTTCTTTGCAACTTCACCGGCATCGGGAGCGGAGAAAAGGAGTTCACTGTTGGAAAAACGGGGGAATACTTCGCCAATCCTTGCACCGGCGTTCTGTCTTGAAGTTATTATGCTGATTTCGCAGTTTTCATGCCGCAACAGCAGGCGAATAAGTTCTTCGCCGGAATAACCGGAAGCACCGAGAACAGCAACTTTGGTTTTTGCCATTTTTCCGAGAGATATGGATTAGCGTTTTGAGAACTGGAAACGTTTGCGTGCGCCGGGCTGACCGGGCTTCTTTCTTTCCTTAACGCGTGAATCTCTTGTGAGCATCCCGGAGTCCTTGAGGACAGGGCGGAGCGAAGGATCCTTTTTGATGAGCGCCCTTGCTATGCTGAAACGGAGGGCTCCAGCCTGACCGGCCAGACCTCCGCCCTTCAATTTGGCTTCAATGTCAACGGTTCCGGCAGTCGCCGTAACTGTAAGAGGCTGATTGATGTAACCGCGGATCGCCTCGGTGGTGAAGTAATTTTCAAATGATTTTCCGTTGACTTTAATCTTTCCTGTTCCCGTCTGAAGCCTGACACAGGATATTGCTTCTTTTCTGCGCCCTGTTGCACATATTGGACCACTGCTCATAATATCTCCCTGAATGTATTTTCTATTTTTGTTTTACAAAATTGATCAAAGCGTTACAAGTTCCGGATTCTGCGCCTGATGCGGATGCTCCGCGCCGCCATAAACCTTCATGTTGCGGAAAAGAGAGCGTCCCATTCTTCCGCTCGGAAGCATTCCCCACACGGCATCCTGAACCAGTTTTTCAGGAGTGCGTTTCCTGACTTCAGCAGCTGTGAGTTTCTTAAGTCCGCTCCTGTATCCGGTATAGTGGTCGTAGATTTTCCTGTCCTCTTTCTTGCCCGTGAGCTTTACCTTTGCCGCGTTTATGACTATCACAAACGAGCCGGTTTCGATATGAGGGGTGTAGGTCGGTTTGTCTTTCCCGCGGAGAGCGTCAGCTATTTTGACTGCAAGCCGTCCGAGTACAACGCCGTTAGCATCGAAAAGAATATGTTTTCTTTCAATTTCACCAGTTTTCGCCGAAAAAGATTTCATTTTCCACCAAAGTTAAATTCATTTTACTTAATTGACACAAGCTCCAATAAAAAATCTACTGACAATCGGGACGTGTATTTTAGTGCAAATCCCCGCTTTGTCAATATAAAATAGTTTTTTTTCAAAAAATAAAACACAGGCGCCTTATTTAAGGAACCTGAAACCTGCAATCTGATATTGACACAGCCATTTTGCAAAACTATCCTTAAAGGATATAAAAGCAACAAGGAGACTGTAGATAATGAGCAAGAAAATGAGTACTGCCGTGAAATCTTCGGATAAGGGGAAAGAGAAGAAACTCCGTGTCGCCTGCATAGGCGCAGGCGGAATTGCCGGAGCGCATCTGACTGAATTCGCAAAGATGAGGGATGTCGAGATAGTCGGTCTCGCCGACCCGATCATGGAGTCCATGGTGAAAAAGGCTGAGCAGTTCAAGGTTCCCCTTGGCAACTGTTTCACGGACTACAACGAAATGCTGGAAAAGATCAGGCCTGATGCGGTAAGTGTCTGCTCTCCAAACGGCGCTCATGCCGCAAATACGATTGCCGCACTCAAGAACGGGGCGGACGTTATTGTCGAGAAGCCCATGTCGATGAACGCCAAAGAGGCCCAGACTATGATTGATGCCGCCAGGCGCATGAAAAGGAAACTGGTTATAGGATTCCAGCACCGCTATGACGGACGCAGCGCGTTCCTGCGCAATGCCGTGAAAGAAGGGGTCTTCGGTGAAATTCTCTATGGCCGTGTCCAGGCATTGCGTCGACGCGGAATTCCGAACTGGGGAGTTTTCGGGCGCAAGGAACTCCAGGGCGGCGGCCCGATGATCGACATCGGTGTTCACTGCCTTGAGATGTGCCACTTTGTGATGGGTTCGCCCATGCCGGTTGCGGCATTTGGAAACTGTTACACATATCTCGGCAACAAGCCGAGTGCGACGAAAAGCATGTGGCCGAACTGGGACTGGAAAACGTACAATGTCGAAGACCTCGCCGTCGGAATGATACGTTTTGAGAACGGGGCGATGCTCAACATAGAAGCCTCGTTTGCCGCGCATATCGAAAGGGATGTCATGAATTTCAGCCTGATGGGGACAAAATCCGGCGGACAATGGGATCCCCCCATGATATTCACCGACCAGAACAATCACATGGTAAACATGAACCCCTCATTCATCCCCGACAACGGCTGGGGCGGGATTTGGCCCTCAAAGATGCGCAATTTCGTCGAGCACTGCCTCTACGACAAGCCGAGCATGTCTCCGGCAGAGGACGGCCTGATGGTCCAGAAAATGCTCGATGCCATATACGAATCCGCAGCAAAAGGCGGAAAAGAAGTGGCGATCAAGCCCTGATCCATTCCCATTATAAATTTTATTGAATAAAATTTATTTTCATATATAAAAGGATCTCTCGACATCAAAGAGAGTCTCAATGACTACGTGCACAGATTGAAAAAAATTAAAAATATCCATATTATCCCAGTGGATGAGATGATATTTATTGAAGATATTTCCCTCAAGTGGGAGCATAAGGATCCTTCTGACAGGACTATCGTCGCCACCGCAAAGCTCAAGAATCTTCCGATAATAACAAAAGACCC
The DNA here is from genome assembly GCA_041662825.1 of Victivallales bacterium. GTDB lineage: Bacteria > Verrucomicrobiota > Lentisphaeria > Victivallales > GWF2-50-93 > GWF2-50-93. The sequence goes on from JBAZRS010000100.1 coordinate 11,848, forward strand.
CCTGATCAGGAATTTCTACCCAAACACTATATGGTGATAAATTTTCCGTCCGGAAAATTTAGGGAACCTCTAAAAATTCGCATGTGGCGCGTTGCGGAAGATTTTTGAAAGCTCAAAAAGAATTTCTGAACGTAGGCGTATCAGTAGATACGCCGAGAGAAGAATATTCTTTCTCGAGCCAAAAA
>JBAZRS010000101.1:0-12002 GCA_041662825.1 Victivallales bacterium
TGTACGGTACAATGTGGGAACCGCACGTCTCGGGGAGGAAACTGAAATGGACAGCCTGATCCTCGAAATCTGGACCGACGGCAGAATAGCGCCAAGGGACGCCCTTGAAAAGGCCTCCAAGATCCTCCAGGATCATCTCAGACCTTTCCTCGGCTCGCTTGCCGGAGAAGAAGGATCACTCGCCTCCATCGGCGAAACGGAGCAGAAACTTTACAAGATGCTTGTTCAGCCCGTTGACAATATCGAACTCTCCGTCAGAGCTCAGAACTGCCTTAACAACGCAAACATCAAGCTCATCGGCGAACTCTGCCTGAAGTCAGAATCAAAGATGCTCAAATTCAGAAACTTCGGCAGAAAATCGCTTGACGAAATCAAGGTAAAACTTACAACCTTGGGTTTGTCCCTCGGTATGTCTTTCAGCGAGGAGATGGTCACCCTTCTGCAGACTGAAGCTGACAAGATGAAAGCTAAAACTCAGGAGGAAGAATAATGCGCCATCGTTACTTCACATTTAAAATAGGACGCACCAGCGCTCACAGGACTGCCATGCTTGGCAATCAGGTAAGCTCACTGTTCATGATCGGCCAAATCAAGACCACCATTGTAAAAGCCAAACAGACACGCCGTCTGGCCGAAAAGATGATCACCTACGCCAAGAAAGGCGATCTGCACCACAGGCGTCTCGCAATTTCCAAAATCCGCGATGAAGAGGCCGTAAAAAAACTTTTCGCCGAAATCGCCCCGAAATATGCCGAACGCAAGGGCGGATATACGCGAATAATCCGCGTCGGACAGAGATTGGGCGACGCAGCGGAAATGTGCATTCTCCAGCTTGTGGGCGAGGAAAATACAGTGAAGCCTGCAAAAAAGAAAAAAAGCGCTGTAAAGAAGACTGATGAAAAACAGTCCACCAAAAAAGGCGCAAAAACTAAAAAAGCGGCCCCGGCAGCAAAAGCTGAGACCGAAAAAGCTGAAGAGAAAAAGTAATTCCATGCAATATGCATGATTTTTAAACCCCGGAAAATCTCCGGGGTTTTTTATTTCGATGAAGCAATTGCATATTTGTCAAAGGTAGGGCGGTTTCGCGGTTCGACTGAGCTCACCGAAGTCCGAAACAGCCATCTATGAACGGACGGCTCAGTGAGCCATCCCTACCTTGGATTCCGCAATTTTACAATTGACTAAACTGTGGTAAATTTTATCCGCAGGAGAAAATTTTTCATATGAACTTCGATTTTAAAGGATACAATGTAATAGTCACGGGTGGCACCAGGGGCATAGGCAAGGCTATTTCCGAGGCGTTCCTCAAAGACGGGGCATCCGTAACGGCAACATTCTTCGGTAATGAAACAGCCGCCGACAGTTTCAGACAGGCGTGGCTGAATTATCCGCTCGAAGTCGTCAAATTCGACATTTCCGACTATAAGGAGACAGAACTGTTCTTCCAGAAATTTGACAGGGAGAAGAAATCCCTCGAAGTTTTGGTGAACAATGCCGGCATCCGCAAGGACAATGTGCTCGGGATGATGCCCTCTCAGGACTGGAATGCCGTAATCTCCACAAATCTCACAGGCACATTCAACATGAGCAAGTTCGCCGTCCAGAAGATGATGCAGAACAGATTCGGAAGAATAGTCAACATAACCTCCCCTTCCGGAAAATTCGGCTTTGCGGGACAGGCGAATTACGCAGCTGCGAAAGCGGGACAGGTCGCCCTTTCCATGTCTCTTGCAAAGGAAACAGCCAGACGCGGAATCACTGTCAACTGCGTTTCTCCCGGCTTCATAGACACAGAATTCATCTCCGATCTCCCGGAAGATCTCAAGAAGGCCTATGTCCAGCAGATTCCCCTGAAAAGACTGGGCAAACCCGAGGAAGTCGCGAATGCAGTCCTTTTCCTCTCTTCAAAAGAGGCTTCTTATGTTACAGGTTCGGTATTGGAAGTGACCGGAGGCCTCTGAGTTTATGCGGCGCATCAAACCGCTGAGTCATCCACGGACGATTTTTCAGAATGGTGAGTTGATTTCTCCTTATCTTACATTTCTTACCATTGCTGTCCTAAATAAACTCCAAATTTAAATTTGGAGTTTATTTAGGACAGCAATGATCTGATACTATCCTCAACTTCAAATAGCAGGAATAAAAGCCTGAATAGCTGGATATAATCCGCCCTGATATTATTTTATGTCCTGTCTTTAGAGTATTCCGTATTTAATAGATGAGGTTAGAAAAATGGCTTTTCTCGGGCTTAAGGGGAAGAAAATTCTGATTTTCGGGATAGCAAACCGGAAAAGCGTCGCTTTTCACATTGCCGAAGTCCTGAAGGAGTCTGGGGCCGAAATAATCTGCTCAGTATATGGAAAAGAGCAAAGGGAGATGGTCGACAAGTATTTTCCCGGAACTCCTGTCTACTTATGTGATGTCAGCGATGAAATCGCCTTAAGGAAACATGCGAAGGAAATTGGGGAGAAGCACGGGAAGATTTACGGGATTGTCCATTCAATCGCCTTTGCGAACTTCGCAGCGGGATTAAAGCCTTTCCATGAGACGAAAAAATCAGATTTCCTCAAGACAATGGACATATCGTGCTACTCGTTCATCCAGATAGCCGACCTTTTCAAACCTTACCTGGATATAGACGGATCCATAGTTACAATCTCCATCTCGACCACACGCATGGCCGCTGAAAACTACGGGTACATGGCTCCAGTCAAGGCCGCCCTTGACTCCAGCATCTGTTTCCTCGCCAAATCGCTCAGTGAGGACACAAAAATAAGGGTCAATGGAGTAGGTGCTTCCCTATTGAAGACATCCGCATCCGCAGGCATCCCCGGCTATATCGAGCCATATCTTTTCGGTGAAAAGGCCACCCTTCGCAAGGAGGCTTTGAAGACTGATGAAGTCGCGAATGTCGCAGCTTTCCTCCTGAGCCCTCGTTCTAGCGGAATAAACGCCCAGACCGTCATAGTTGACGCCGGAATGTCCGTGAATTATTTTGACAGGGAAATTGTCAAAGCCGCATTATCACAGAAATAATAAAAGAGGAGACGGGTTATGAAAAAGATGCTTATGTCCGGAATCATGGTCTTCACTATCTTTTGCGGAATCTCAGCACTTGCTGGAAATAAATTGAAATTGGGAGACGCCGCACCTGAAGTGAGTGTAAAAATGATAAATGAAAAGGAATATGGAAAGACATTTTCCTTGGCCGAATTCAAGGACAAGGTGGTAGTATTGGAATTCTGGGCGACATGGTGCCCTCCCTGCCGGCAGAGCATACCGCATCTGTCAAAGCTTCAGGAAAAGTATAAGGACAAGGCGGTTGTCATCGGAATTTCCGGAGAAGACAGGGACGTTGTCGAGAAATTCTTCAAAGAGCAGAAGGAAATGAAATACCGGGTTGCCATTGACGACATAAATAAGACCTCCGGAATTTATATGACCGGATTCGGGGTAAACGGAATTCCCCACGCTTTCATAATAAAAGATGGGAAGATCATCTGGCACGGTCATCCCATGGAAATGGACGAAAACCTCGCAAAAGCAGTAGGAAATGAAAAAAAATAAGAAATCATTCCCAGATATTCTGAAAGCTGTTGCAGAAGGGAAAATTGACCCAGTTTCAGCCCTTCATGAGCTTGGAGCCCTCCAGGATCCGGAAAAACTTGATTTCGCAAAAATAGACCACACAAGGAAAAACCGCTGCGGATTTCCCGAATTCATCTACGGGGAAGGGAAGACTACCGACCAAATGATCAGGATACTCCGCGAAATAAGCAAGCGGAAACATGCGTGCCTTGTAACAAGGCTGTCCGAAGATTCGGCGGAAATGATTCTCAAGGAATTTCCAAAGGCATTTTACGACAAAAACGCCAAAGTCCTAAGTATTTTTTCCGGCACCCGGAAAAAATCAAAGGGCAAAGCCCTGATAGTAACGGCCGGCACAGTCGACATCCCTGTCGCGCTTGAGGCGAAATACACCGCCGAAGCCTGCGGCTGCAACGCCGAAATTGTCACTGATGTCGGTGTGGCTGGCCTTCACAGGCTTCTTTCCAGACTTAAAGTTCTTCATGGAGCCAAGGTCATTATTGTAGTTGCCGGAATGGAGGGAGCCCTTCCCAGTGTCATTGGCGGCCTTGTCTCCTGCCCCGTGATAGCTGTTCCTACAAGTGCCGGATACGGAACTTCGTTAAGCGGCCTGACTGCGATGTTCGCAATGCTGAACAGCTGTGCAAACGGGATACTTGTCACCAACATAAATAACGGCTTCGGTGCCGGCTGCGCCGCCGCAAGGATTCTGCAGAAGTAGCGCAGGCTTCAGCCTGTTGTTTTAAGAAACAAGACAGGAGAAATTGCAGGCTGAAGCCCGCATTACCATGAGACCTGAAACTACCGCGTTTTACAGAAGAAGCTTAACGCACAGGAGAGTCTCCAATTGCTCATATTTCGTTACCTTCAGACTTAAAAACTCAATCCCGAAAGACAAACTTTTCTAGCTCAAAGACAAATTTGAAAAAATGAAGGCTGCTTGTTTAAACGACAATGATTTGCTAAAAGCTCAAAGGATTCATTTCCTGAGCATTGAGAAAATCATTGATTCCAACAGGTCTGCCGATGATATCTCCTTGGCTACTGCGGAAATTGCTGAAATTATGATCGAACGTATTGAATGGATGGAACAAAATACGGGATGGAGAATCCCGTCGTATGTCGTCATGCCTACTCACCTCCATTGCCTCATGAATGGAGAAAAAGCAGACAGAAGTCTTTCAAAAGCACTTCAACTATTAAAGGGGTATACGGCTAAAAAAGCCAATGAACACCTCAAAAGAGAGGGGGCATTTTGGTCACCTGAATCTTTCGACCACTGGTGCAGAAATTCTGAAAAGGAAGAATCAGCCAAGAGATATATAATAAATAATCCAGTCAAGGCAGGTCTTGTCAAGCCCGCTGATGACTGGGCTTGGCTTAAGTAGCACAGGCTTAAGCCTGTAGTTTAAGAAACGAGAGGGGAGAATTGCAGGCTTAAGCCTGCATTACTTATGAAAATCATCGAATTCCTCGGCCTCAAGAAAAGCATCTCCGCCATGCTTTGCATGGTCATCCTGATCGGCCTCGGCGAGAAAATGGCCGAACGCTTTCTCCCTCTTTATCTTATTGCGCTCGGAGGGGGTGCGTTTTCAATAGGGCTTCTCAACAGACTCAACAATCTTCTCAATGCACTGTATTCCTTCCCTGGAGGCTATGCCAGCGAAAAATTCGGTTACAAGCGGGCGCTGATGCTGTTTAATGTAATCGCGATGGTCGGTTATCTTGTTGTCATCATATTCCCCTATTGGCAAGCCGTGATCATCGGTTCCTTTTTCTTCTTGGCGTGGTCCGCGGTTTCCCTTCCCGCCACAATGGACATGGTCTCAACCGTGCTTCCGAAAAACAAGCGCACAATGGGCGTTTCAATGCATTCCTTCATAAGGCGCATCCCCATGGCTCTCGGTCCGCTTTTCTGTGGCATGCTGATCACATGTCTTGGTCAGACAAAAGGCTTCCATATCGCTTTTATCGCAGCTCTTGTTCTGGCGGCAGTCTCACTGGTTGTGCAGCAACTGCTGATAGACGACGACGGGAAAAGGAAAAACGACGCGACCCTCCATCCGTGGAAGGCGATGTCATATATTAATTCTGACCTTAGAAACCTTCTCGTTTCCGACATACTCATCCGTTTCTGCGAGCAGATACCCTATGCGTTTGCGGTAGTGTGGTGCGTAAAGCTCAACAAGATATCCGAACTTGATTTCGGGATACTTTCGGCGGTAGAAATGATGACAGCCATGCTGATTTACATCCCGGTCGCATATCTTGCAGATAAAAGCTCGAAAAAACCCTTTGTGGTCGCCACATTCTGTTTCTTCACAGTTTTCCCGCTGTTCCTGCTCTTTTCCCATTCATTCTGGATGCTTCTCGGCGCATTCATAGTCCGGGGACTGAAAGAATTCGGCGAACCTACAAGAAAAGCGCTTATAATGGATCTGGCTCCGGACGATAAAAAGGCTGTGACCTTTGGTGTCTATTATCTGATAAGGGATGTCATCGTTTCAATCGCGGCTTTCGCAGGTGCCTTTCTCTGGGATGCTTCAACTTTCAAGAAACTTGTGGATATCACGGGCATGGGGAACAGCCTTGTCCCATGGGTTGAAAAGATCGCCTGTCCGGAGCTTAACCTCATCGCAGCATTTGTCTGCGGGGCAATTGGCACAATCTATTTCGCAGCCTTCGGAAAAGACTTGAAGAAAATACAATAAGAACTCAACCACGAAACACACTAAATACACGAAAAATATCTTTTAAACGAAGGAATTTTTAAATTTCGTGTATTTAGTGTGTTTCGTGGTTAAGTTATCTTCATGAAAACAAAACAAAAAGCGGTAATTCTTCTCAGCGGCGGCCTTGATTCCGCCACGGTGCTTGCCTGTGCTGTGAATGCCGGGTTTGAATGCCATTCCCTGAGCTTTTCATACGGACAGCGTCACAATGTCGAACTCAAAGCTGCGCGAAAAGTGGCGAAAAAGCTCGGAGCCGTCCAGCATTTCACTATCAATATAGATCTTAGGAAATGGGGCGGTTCCGCCCTGACCTCTTCAGGGATCAAAGTCCCGAAAGGCGGAGTGAAAAAGGGGATTCCAGTAACTTATGTCCCTGCAAGAAACACAATTTTCCTCTCATTCGCAGTAGCCTGGGCTGAAACAATTGGCGCAAAGGATATTTTCATAGGCGTAAATTCACTCGACTATTCCGGCTACCCAGACTGCCGTCCGCAATTCATCAGGGCATTTGCGAAATGCGCAAATCTCGGGACTAAGGCGACTGACGAAGGCTGGAAGTTCAAAATACACGCCCCTCTCCAGAAACTTACAAAATCTGAAATCATCAGGCTCGGTGCAAAACTGCGTGTTGATTATTCCCTCACCCACAGTTGCTATGACCCAACCCCAAAAGGCCACGCCTGCGGGAAATGCGACAGTTGCCGCCTTCGTAAAAAAGGTTTTCAAGAAGCTGGGATAGCAGATCCGACTATCTACTAAAACAAGACCGACCCGTCTAATCAGGTATTTTTTATACAGGAGAACCCTGATTACGGTATGGCCTGAATTGGAGGAACTGGTGGAGTGGTCAGCTCATAACAGGCCAGTGCCTCATTCAAACGCAGAACCACCCGTCCCTGGCTCAAGGCTGGGGAGGTGAAGCGGGTTATGGGGAGATTAAATTTCGCCAGTTCCTGATATTTCTCCGGCAAGGCTTGGACCATGCTCAGGGTTTTACCGTTGTCCTTTACCGCCAAAATCTTGCCGTCGGCGAGGAGCGGAGAGGAATATTCAGAGTTGCCGAACGGTTGTTCCCACTGTAACTCGCCTGCGGACATGCTGACACACACCAGTTTGATTTTGGGCATGCCTCCGACGGCATAGACATAACCGCGGTCAATGAGCGGACAAGCGCTACGGTCGGCAAGCGACACAGTCCAGCGGAGCGTGGCTCCGGATGTGGACAGGGCATAGGCGCGCAACCCGGTTTTGCTCTCGTTCCCGAATGTCACCAGATCGTCGCCGATTATGGCAGGCGTGACCTTCGTGATATTAGGCGTACTCCATACAACGGCTCCTGCCGCAGGTTCAACACAGGACAAAAGTTTCTCACCCTGACAGATCAGGTATTTTTTCCCCTCATGCTGCCAAAGTACTGGAGAAGCCTTGGTGCCGTCCACGGCCTGCTGAGTCCATCGGACAGCACCGGTCTGGGCATCAAAAGCGGTGAGGCTTTTCGCTGGCAGGATTGCCAGACCATCAAGTACTATGAAGGAGGCGGCGATTTCCTGAGCCTCGGTTTTTTCCGACCATAACAGTTTCCCGGTGTTTGCATCTAAACAGAAAACCTTGCTGTCCCCAGCCACAAAGCAACGCCCGTCCGCGATGCACGGAGTGCTTGATGATCCCCAATCAGATGCCCGCCCCGGAACTTCATACTTCCACAATAGGCTGCCGTTTGAGGCGTCGAGGCAGACAACCGTGTCGCAGGATGTGTCATTGGTGGTGGGAATCCAGTATAGCGTCTTGTCTTTCCACTCCTTGCTGAATTTCTGTTCGTTGAACCAGCTGTCCAATTCTTCCGGCGTGTTGAACTCGCGGTCGCGGATCGTGGCCAGGGCGTCGAGCATGGCGAAAGGATAAGCCGTGGCACCGCGCCGCAGGCGATCCGTGGCCCATCGGCCCAAAATAGGCTGATCCGCTTCCGCAACATGTTTTTTGACCCAGGTTTCGAGCCAGGCATTCAATTCTTCCGGGTTGTCTTTTAACTTAAGTCGCTCCTCGGAAATCCTGGCGGTTTCCACGGCGGCACGCAAGTCATCCGGGATTGCTTCTGGAATCCATCCCATTTGTTTCAGGGACTGCTCTTTAAAGCGGCGTTGCGGTATCGGGGTCTTGGTTTTCCAGTTGACATAGAGATAAACCTTGCCGCCGCTGATCGCAGGACTGCCGAACCCGCCAACCTTGTCGCTCGGGATTAAATCGCTTTTCCAAATGCATGCTGGTCCGCCGACCGGCCAGGAGGAAGCCAGAACCGGGCTGGACGTTGCAACCCCATTACGGGCTGGTCCGCGCCATTGCGGCCAGTCATCAGCCATGGCAGTTAAAGTTGTGGTCAGGAAAAAACAGAGGATGACAGATGAACTGAACTTATACATGATATTCCCATTCGATAAGGGTTAAAAACAAAAAATAAATATAATCCTGGATTCATCAAAAGCACTCTGCAATGTGCGAACGTAATTTAATCTTTGCTTTTATTGCAAATAAAAGTAGTATATGGGCAATTTTTAAAATCCACTCTCTCAAGGATAAAATAAAAAATGATCATATCTTCAGGAATGAAAGTATTCGTAACCGGAGCTTCCGGGCGTATAGGGAAAAATGTCGTGAAAAAACTTGCGTCTTCCGGCTTCCAGGTGAAGGCCTTTGACAGGACCGTAACCGAGCAGAAGCTCCCAGACGTGGAATATGTCAGCGGAGACATCAACGATTTCAATCTCCTGCTCAGTCAAATTAAGGGATCGGATGCCGTTGTACATCTTGCCGCATTGGCCGGCCCTGAAATAGGGACAGCACAGGATATCATCAGGATAAACGTACTCGGGACATTCAATGTCTTCCGGACCGCTGTCGAGAACGGAGTTAAGAAGATCGTGCAGGCAAGCTCCATAAACGCACTGGGCGCAGGCTATAATATAAGGAAATTTAAAGTGCAGTATTTTCCGATCGACGAGGAGCATCCTTCATCGTTAACAGATCCCTATGCCCTTTCCAAAAAAATGGACGAGGAGATCGCGGAATACTTCTGGTGCAGGGATTCGCTGCCCAGCGTCTCCCTGAGGTTTCCGAGCGTCATAGACACTGACAGCCTGAAGTTCAAGCTTCCGGAGAGGGAGTTAGTCACCAAGGCGATCATCGAACTCGAGGAGATGGACGTGGAGGAGAGGATGAAACTGATAGGTGAAGTCTTCGGGAATATGGAGTCCATTAACCGGGAATGGAAAAAAAGTAAGAACTTGAAAGCGGACGTCCCTAACATTCAGATGAAAACAGTAAAGGAGAGGTTCATATTGTGGTCGGGAAAGGAGTTCTGGACCTATCTGGACTTCCGGGACTGCGTGCAGTCCGTTTTAAAGTCGCTTCATGCCGATATTGAGGGTTCGCATTCGCTTTTCGTAAGCGCTGCCAAAAACGGGACAGGCTTTGAGACCAAAAGGCTCATCAGTATATTCTTTCCTGATGTCCAGGAGTTTAAAAGGGAAATAATAGGTTTCGAATCGGCGGTAAGCATAGACAAGGCTGTGAAACTGATCGGATTTGCTCCGGAACATACTATTAAGCCCGTTGAGAAGTAGATTATTACTCTTATTTTGTTCTTCCGTGTTCACGATAGTATGTAAGCCCCGCGATAAGGGTTTTCATGTTTTTCAAAGGGACACCGGGGGCGATTGAACTGGAGCAGCCCAGCATCAGTCCGACCCTTGGGCCCTTTTCAACAAGCCAGTCTATTTCGCGTTTGACATCCGCCGGCGTGCCAAGAGGCAGAGTACGGGTGACGGAGACGCCAGCTATGATGAACAGGTTATCTCCGTCCCGGGTTTTTAACTTGCAGATATTTTCATAGTCCATTCCGTCCTCGTATTGGAATCCCTGGAAGCCTCCGAGTCCGACCTCAAGCAGGCGTGGCACCATGTCCATGAGATTGCCGTCGCAATGCCAGATCAGACGGATGCCGACATCGAGCAACGGCTTGATTGAACGTGCGAAGTGTGGGAACCAGAGAGTATCGAGGGTCTTCACATCTACCAGTGTGCCGCGCGAGTCGGCCATGTCGTGGTCGAGGCGGACTAGCCTCGGCAAACCGCCTTCGATGATTGCGCGGGCCGCGATGCGGTTGAAGACCTCCGATGCATTCGCGTGAATCTTGAAGCCGCGTTCGATGATTTCCGGATAGAGAGCATAGGACATGAAATAGTTGGCGTAGCCATAGTGACCATAGAGAAAACCGGGGAATGAGAAGAAACCGGCATAAGGTCCCTTTAACATGTTCATACCGAAAAGATTTTGGACTTCGACTTCTACGGAGATACGCTTGCGCACCTCATTGTCTTCATTGGCTTCAAGGTCGCGCCTCCACCTCTCCCACTCAGGAAAGAGGATTTTCTCCATGTGCTCGACGGCAGCCTCGGGTGAGTCTATCGCCATGCCGTCGCGGACGATCTGCTCTGCACCGGTGGTGGCGCTGCGCTGGGTATTATCTCCATACCCATGATCCTTAATGCTCAATGGATTTTCAGGGATCCACTGGTCAATGAAGCAGACCCCAGATTTAAGAGAAAACTCGCGGTAAACACGGATCGGCTCTTTCTCATAACTGTTTGGAAGATTGCCGGAGAGAGTCTCCAGATGAGACCATTTCATGTTATTAAGCATCCAAGTTGGAATGCCCTTCACTGACTTCATGGCGATGGTGTCAAGAGCTAGCTGGGCATTGGATTGCCACTGGGAGGTGAAGGTGTTAAATCCAGCTGAATTTTCCATATTCTTGCTAATCCTTTCAATAATTCGAATAATTATATCTGTGGAGCGTCGCCCCAGTCGGGAACCTGCAAGGTTTCACCGTCTTTTAACGCTGATTTATGCGCCATGGCTCCCATCACCATGTATCTTGACGCTTCCCATATGTTTATGGCCGGTTGGCGATTGTTGGCGACGGCGTCAACAAATTCATGAACAAGATAAGGATGTGAACCTCCATGTCCGGCGGGATTGAAATCCAGATTCTGCAAATCCTCCTCTTTGATGTTCTTGTTCATTGCACGTTTGAATGCATCCCGAACTTCCTGCGGCAGTGGATCGCGCATCTCATTGTCTGTCAGAACAGTATGCGAGGGTTTTGGCAGTTTATCCAGATCAATATTGGCAAAATCGGGACGTTTGGCTTCAAACCAGCGGTTTTCAGAGAAGGTTCCGTGCGTACCCATTATGTGGAAAGATTCTTCGCCGTTCCCAAGCATTCCGGGAGATTCGCGCATTTCCGCTATTCTCACAGTCGCACCGTTGCTCATTTTGAATAACGCCATCTCGTTGCTGAATTCGTCATTCTTGAAAAAAGGGTCTCCGTTTCTGTTCCTGTAACCATAGGCGGTCACTTTTTCGGCATGGGCGTTCATTACGCAGACAGGACCGCTTGTCGAGTGCGTCGGATAATGCATCGGCCCGCCCTTGCAGCCCCTGGCGAGATAGGCTTTCATGATCTCATCGTAGTTCTGTCCGGTGCGGCTTGAAGTACGACTATGATAAACAGTCCGCAAATTGCATCCGCTGTCTACGTCGTGGCAGTATTCGCCTTCTGCGTAAACGAAATCACCGAAACGCCCTTCCCTCGCCATTCTCCTGCAGAACATTGCACTGGGCCTG
>JBAZRS010000102.1:0-11979 GCA_041662825.1 Victivallales bacterium
ATCCCGGTTTTCCCGCCTACACTCGAATCCACCATTGCAAGAAGCGTTGTCGGCACCTGGATGAAATCAACGCCTCGCATATAGGTCGCAGCAACAAATCCGGCGAGATCTCCGGCCACCCCTCCCCCGAGCGCTACAATTACAGATGAGCGGTCAAGTCCGGACTTGCAGGCCTTCCCGAGAAGAGATCCATATGTCCCGATGTTTTTCGAGGCCTCGCCGGCCTTGAACACTGCGAGTTCAGCATCCGCGCAGGCAGCCCCGAGCATTTTCATAAGTCTTTCGCCTAAAAGCCTGCCCACATTGCTGTCGGAGATGATCAGGCATTTCCTGCCGGAAACAAAAGGACGGAACACGGAGGAATCAGGTTTACCGCCCGAAAGAATCCCCTTCCTTATAATAATATCATATCCCCGTTCTTTGAGATCCACCTTGATTTTACGCATGGTCAAGCCTCATATTAAATAAAACAAACTGCAAAACTATATGGTTTGCGGGAATCAAGAAGCCCGAATGAATTCTAATGAGAAAATCCGGCACTTAAAGCTTAAACTTCTTCATGAATCCTGAATTCCGGCTACTTTTGCAAATACATCAGGATAAGTTATGGAACAAAAGCGTGAATTCAACTGTCAAATAAGATAAAGAGAGAGGAAGATAAGGCCTCTCGGAGTTTACCGGTTGATTGACAGTTGAATTAAGTGTGAATGTACGGATTCAAGTGAAATCGCCAGTGTTCCTGGTGAATACGAACTTAGGTTCGATTAAGCTTTATAGCAATGTAAAGAGCCAGTACAACACTGGGGATTCTTGAGATGAGATGATGAATTGCTGAGTTGGATTGAGAATAGCCAGCGTCCCTGGTGAATACGAACTTAGGTTCGAACGGCCTTTATGGCAATAAAGAGCCAGCGTGACGCTGGAGTTCTTTTTTTAAGAGCTGAATGCAGATGAATATTTTGAAGAAAAGGCGTAATGATGAGCTTTTTAAAACCGGACTATCTTTGGAATCTTTTGTGGATTATGCCGGCTTTGGTGTTTTTTTCGGCACTGGCGTACAACCGCAGGAAAAAACAGCTTGAAATGGTGCTTGGCGGGAGAGCCGGGAACCCGAAGTTTTCAACCCTTTCTCCGGGTAAGAGAATGTTGAGAAACATTCTTCTCGGCACCGCCGTCATTTTCATGGTTCTGGCGGCGGCGCGCCCCAGCTGGGGCACCAAAATCCTTCCCTATTCGGGAAAGGGGAGAGACCTTCTCATAGTACTCGATGTTTCAAAAAGCATGATGTCCCAGGACGTGCAGCCTTCACGGCTCGGACACGCCAAATGGTTCCTGCGGGAACTCATAAAGGAATGTCCCGGCGACAGGTTCGGCATTGTGGCTTTTGCCGGAACAGCCTTCCTCCAATGCCCGATGACGGCCGACAAGACAACCCTTTTCCAGTCGATAGATGAAATGTCCGTCGACAGCATTCCGCTGGGAGGGACGAATATCCAGCAGGCCATTGAGACCTCAATCCAGGCCTTCAAGGCGGCCGAAGGCGGACATCGCGCCATCATCCTTCTGACCGACGGCGACGAGATCCAGGGATCAAGCTCCGCCGCGCTTGAAGACTTGAAAAAAATGAAAATACCGATGTTCGTGGTCGGAATCGGAGACCCGTCGCAACCCGGACTGATCATGCTGCCCGGCAAGGACGGAAAGGATCCACAGTTCCTGCGCGACAGCAGCGGCGAACTTGTGAAAAGCCCCCTCAATGAAACCCAGCTTAAGAAGCTCGCCGGCGAAACATCCGGCATCTATGTGCGTTCAACCGCCACCAGCACAGGATTAAGCGCCATTCAGAAAAGGGTGAAGTCCCTTGTCCCCGAAAAATACGATCAGGGCAACCAGACCAGGGCAATCGAACGATTCCACATTCCGCTCTTGGCGGCGGTGCTCCTCCTTCTTGCGTTTTTCGCGGTCAATGAAAGAAGAAAGGCGCCTCTCATAGCCCTGCTCCTGATTTCTGCGAATTTCGCAATCGGCGCCGACAACAGTGCGATTCCGCTGACGGATGATGCGGCAGCCGCAAAAACAGTCCAGCCTGCGATGCCCGATAAGAACAGCAGCCTCAGCCTGAATCCAGAACAGCCGGCAAAGGGCTCGAACTATGAAATCTACAATCAGGCACTTGAGCTCCAGAAAAAAAAGGAGTTTGAAAAAGCGTCCGCCCTCTACGAAAATGCAATCAGCAAAGCCGATGCCGACCCGGAACTGATTTCAAAGGCGTGTCAGAATCTCGGGGTCATCAAGCATGAAAGCGCAAGGACGCTTATCAGCAGCAAGCCCGAGGATGCGCTCAAGATACTTGATTCGGCGGAAGACATGTACAGGGAGTCGATGCGGGCGCTTCCGCAGGCGAAAGAGGTTGCGCTGAACCAGCAGAAACTTATTCAGGACAGGGAGACCGCAAAAAAGATGCTGGAGCAGAAAAAGCAGATGGAGCAGAAAAAACAGGAAGCCCAAAAGAAAACCAAGGAAGCGCACGATTCCCAGCAGAAAGAGAATCAACAGAAGGAAGATCAGCAGAAACAGGGCGGCAAGGATCAAAAACAGAACAAGGATCAGCAGCAGCAGCAGAATTCCCAGAATAAGCAGGATGACGCCCAGAAGAAGACCGATGAAGCACAGAAGGCCGTAGAGGATTACAAGCAAGAGGCTCAGAAACAGGATTCAAAGGAATCAGAGCAATCCGCATCCAAAGCTGAAAAGGAAATAGAGAAAGCCAAAGAGGAGCAGAAAAAAGGAAACGGCGAAAAAGCCGAGGAAAATCTTAAAAATGCGATGAAAGAGCTTGGCGAATCTGAAAAAAATGATAAGAATAAGGGCGATGAGAAAAAAGAACAGGACAAGCCCAAGCAGGACCAGGGCGAAAAGAACCCTGAAAAACAGAACGGAAAACCGCAGAACGGACAGCCTAAAGACGATAAGGAAATTGATCCGTCCCAAGCTGAATCCCTTCTCGACCTGATGGCGAACGATGAAAAGAAGCTAAGGGATGAAATAAAAGAATATCAGAGGAAAGACTCAGGAATAAGGAAAGTCGACAAGGACTGGTGATAAATCTGCCGGCGCAAATTTATAAAGTAGCACAGGCACCTTGCCTCTGTGTTTAAATCAGGCAGAAAAAGTCAGAAACCCATAATGTCCAATAATGAATGTACGACAATCTGAACATCGAACATTCAACATCGAACTTCCAACTTCGAATATGGGAAAAAGACTTAATACAAACGCAGGAGACCAGCATTAAGAGGCGGGAAGGAATTAAGTTGGAGTTCAAGCTTTAGCTTGTCTTTTTTTTCCAGATCTTAAATTTCCGGATATTCTTGAACTTTGAAATTACTTAGCGTTGTTGTATCACAAGACTCCGAGCTGTAAACGTTATGAAAATCATGAAAAACAAATCACATATATTGATAAGACGTATTCAGGCAGGATTTAAAAATCTGCATATTTCATTCATTCTTTCAATCCTGCTGTTCTTCCTCTTTTCCATCCCGGCATTTTCCGCCGACATAACCATGACAGTATCACCCCAGCCCCTGATGGCGGGGGAACCCGCGCAAATTGAACTCACGTCATCCGAAGCCTATCCCGAAATCACCGATTTCCCGAGAATGCCGGAAATCTCCTGGAGACAGGGCGCGTCAAAAAGCATGCAGACGAACATAGTGAATTTCAAGACAAGCACGAAATACATGGTTCGCTACACATTTGTCCCGCAGAAGGAGGGAGAGCTGACAATTCCAGCCCTGGATATCCTCCTCGGAAAGAAAAAAACCATTACCGATCCTCTCACCTTGAAAGTTATTTCCAGAAAGTACTCGGTCGATTCCTCGGCAGACAAGTCCGGCGCGGGCTCAAAGGAATCCGCAAAACTTGATGATCTTCTTTTCCTGAAATGCGTCCCGCTCACCGACAGGGACAGCATTTACATCGGGGAGGAGATTTACATGGATATAAAGATATGTTCGGTGAGCGGCTTGAACTACGAACCGTCCTGGCCGGAAATCAACATCGGAAACGCGGCATTCAGGGATTTCAGCGCCGTGAACGACAAGAACAGCAGGTTTGAACCTTTCAGGGAGTCCACCGAGAAAATCAGGGGGCAGGTTTTCAAAGTCCTCACGTTCAGGACGGCATTGCGTCCCATCGCTTCCGGCACCCTTTCAGGGAAAGTGCTGGAACGATGCAATGTCATAATCCCGAACGACAGCAGGGGCGGAAATCAACGAAGGGATCCGTTTGACGACTTTTTCTCAGGCGGTTTCGGAAGTCCCTTCTCAAATTACAGGAAACTGGAGCAAACCCTCTCCTGCGATGTTCCCGCAATCCCCGTCAAACAGCTTCCCGACGTCAACGGGACAAAAAACTTTCTTGGACTCATAGGCAAATGGACTGTAAAAACCTCACTGAGCCAGGAAAGCCTTAAGACCGGCGAACCAGTGACACTGAGGGTGACCGCGTCTGGCGACGGGACGACCGACACACTGAAAGCTCCGGAACTGAAGATCGAGGGATTCAGGGTATATCCGCCGGAGGTGAAGAAATCTGCGGCTTCCGGAAAAACCGGGGCTGAAATAAGTTATGTCCTGATCCCCCTCCAGGAGGGAACCGCCGATATTAATTTAAATGTCTCATACTTCTCCGTGGAGTCCGGGAAATACGTGGATATTCCGTTCAGCAAAAAGATAAAGGTCGACAAATCCGACATCAAGAGCGCATCCGTTGTCGCAGACTCCGCCGGCCCGGCAGACCAGGCTTCCATCATCGCAAGAAAGCCGGACGAGGCTAAAGGACATGAAGGGATTTTGTATCTGAAGAGGAACCCGGCCGGCGCAGTGCTTCTTCCGCTCTGGAAAAACCACATCTGCCTGACCCTGTTTCTTTTCATCTTCGGGCCGGTCGTGTGGGGATTAAGCGAACTGCTCTATTTCCGGAAAATGAAGCTTGAGAGGGATCCGCTGCTGAAAAGGAAGATGAAAGCGCTTTCAAGGAAAAGCGCTATCATCCGCGAAATCCGCAAGTCCCCCCCTGAAAAAATGCACGCACTGATTCAGAACAAGGTCGTTCCCTATTTGAACGACCTGCTTTGCCTGCCGCCGGGCACGACAGCCTCCGAACTGGCGGAAAAAATAAACGATCCGGAACTGGCCTCGCACCTTCGCACTGGTTCGGATTCCGCCTACATGCCGGGCTCACACGACATGAAAAAATCGGACATGGGAAAATCGCTTGCTGACACATTGAAAAAGATTTCGGCCGTCCTGCTTCTGGCGGTCCTGCCGCTTTCTGGATTTTCAGCGGAAAAAACATCTCCCGAACCGGTCAATCCGCTCAAGGCCTATGACATGGGCGATTTTGCGAAATCCGCAGATTATTACAGGCGGCATCTGAACACCTCATCACCGGATCCGGCCATCCTTTACAATCTCGCAAACTGCCTCTACCAGCAGGGAGAACCCGCCAAGGCGCTTGTCCTCTATGAAAGGGCCCTCCTCCTCTCGCCCCGTGATTCCGACATAAGGGAAAATCTCAACCTCGTATGCAGGAAACTCATGCTCCCTGAAACCGGCAAACTGGAAACCCCCAGGGATCTGTTTGTGAATGCCCGTGACATGCTGCGTCCTGACGAATGGATGCTTATCGGCGGGGTGCTCTGGGCTTGTGCAGGACTTGTCCTTGCATTCAGGAGGAAATTTGTCTCCCCGGTAAACCTTCTTGCGGTTCTTTCGGCAATCGGAATGCTCTTCATTTTGACGGCATTCGCATCCGTAAGCCAGCTCAACAGCTCCTACAGTTCGAAAACGGCAGTTGTCGACATGAAAAACATACAGGTCTACCTGCTACCCTCTGAGAATTCCAAACAGACCGACTTCCGCATCTCATGCGGGGAGAAAATCCGCATCGAGGAGGAAAGGGAGAGCTGGCTGAGGGTCAGGACGGAAAGCGGCTCTGAGGGCTGGATAAGATCCGATGCCGCGGAAAGACTTTTGAAATGAGAGGTGAATTCCTCTTTTACCAAGAAACACACGAACTGCACTAAAAATATTGCCAGGATAAAATCAGGCGCAACACAGGTCCTGCGGCTATGGTGCTCCTGAGGTGCCGAAACCGATTTCCACACAAAGGCGCAAACCCCAAAGAATTGAAACAATCCCTTGCGAGTTTGCGCCCCTGTGAGAAAAAACAGCTTCAGAGTATTTTTTCCGCTCTTATGTCCTTAAGACCGACAGGATCCTCTTTTACTATGGCATCGCGGATATCGTCTTTCGCCCTTTTGAATTCGCGGATTCCCTTTCCAAGCCCCTTTGCCAGTTCGGGTATTTTGCTTCCGCCGAAAAGAAGCAGGACAATAAGAAATACAATGATTAATTCCTGGTAACCGATCATATGCGCCTCCTTTTGATTTTAAATTTCTGTTTACGATTTTGGGATTGCACTTCTTTAATAAGGCTGTCCGTCCAAAATCACATCTTCAAATCTCATATTAGCATTAATCGAGCCAACCTTACGCTCTTCCATGCAGTATCGTCCTATTATGTCTTTTTCGCCTCATGGATTATTGAATATCCTAGCTTAGCTGGGGCAGGGAATGGATTGGCAGTGAATTCATTTAACCACGAAACATATGAACTGCACGAAAAATATTGACAGGATTATCAGGATGATTTGTCGGGAGTAACACAGGACTGCTCACACTCCGGAGGCGCGTAAGCCACTTTCCAACCTGTAGTTTCTTCCTGTTATTATCCGAGGGATAATGTCCTTAGTAAATGTTTTAAGGCTAAATAATCTAACCGTTAAGCTAGATATGAATTATATCCCCTGCCGGCTTGCCCGGCAGGAAATAAAGCTTGGTCAGCTATCGCTTCCCTCACCCCTCCCTTCGCATCCTGCGGTGTACGCCGCAGGATGCGAAGGGAGGGGAATTATCTTTCCTGTGTTAGCTTAATAATCTCTTACTCCTGCCGGGCAAGCCGGCAGGGGGTATCAAGTCTGATGATTCCTCAAGTATAGCCCGCTAGAGCCTGTTTTACTGTATTATTGCCTGTATTATCTTATGCGTCTTTCAGATAAAAGGAAACTCCTATCTCTCAGAGTATTTTTAAATACTTGACTTAGTCTGTTGACCTAGTGTCATGCCAGCGATAAAGTAATGACAGGATGACAGTCAGCTATGAAAGGGAGAAGGCATGAAAACCATGGTGATTTCCGAATTCAAGGCGAAATGCATACGGGTGGTGAAGGACGTAAACAGGCGCAAGCAACCGCTGCTGCTCACGATTCGCGGCATTCCTGTAGCAACTGTTGAGCCTATAAAGAGCCAGACAGGAAAAAGAATCCTTGGAAGCGTGAAGGGTTCGATGAAAATCTCCGGAGATATTGTAAAAACCGATTTCAGCGGCGACTGGGAGATGAACAGATGAAAATTCTCCTTGACACACACGTGCTGATATGGGCTGTTGAAAAACCCGAAGAACTCGGGAAGAATTCAAAAAGCCTGCTCGAAGACGGTGAAAATGAAATTTTCATCTCTCCTATTTCAACACTTGAAATTGCCCAGCTTATCAGTTCCGGGAGGATTGAACTTAATCAGACACTCAATTCCTGGATTAAAAAGGCCCTGAAAAACCTGAAAGCGGAAACCGTTCCGTTCACCCATGAAACCCCCGAAACCGCATACCGGATGCAGGAACCTTTCCACAAAGATCCGGCGGACAGGATTCTTGTCGCCACCGCAGTCCTTGAAAATTTACACCTCATGACTGCTGATGAACGGATACTGAACTACAAACACGCTTCCACAGTCAACGCAAGAAAATGATGATAAAATAAATAGACAGGGCAACAAAAAGTATTTTCTCAAATACTTTTCGAGCAACGTATATCTAGTCACCCCTGAGAACGGAAATGTGTTTTTCCACCGAGTCAGCCAGCCCATGAAGGCCGTAGCCGCCCTCCAGCAGCGACACCAACCGCCCATTGCAGCATTTTTCAGCAAGTTCCTTGACGACACGGGTCATAGCCGCATAACATTCCGCAGTTACCGCCATCCCTCCAAGCGGGTCGTCCGCATGGGCGTCAAAGCCTGCGGAAACAAGGATGAAATCAGGCTTGAATTCCAACGCCTGCGGTTTCAATATTTCTTCGAAAGCTCTTAGATATTCCTTATCACCGCTTCCTCTGGGAACAGGCACATTGACCTTCAAACCGCATCCTTTTCCAGTCCCCCTTTCCTCAATGCCGCCAGTTCCCGGATAAAACGGCGAACGGTGTATTGAAAAGTAGAGCACGTCCGGATCGTCGTTGAAAATCTTTTGCGTGCCATTGCCGTGATGAACGTCAAAATCCACAATCAGCACCTTCTTCAGCTTGTATTTCTCCTGGACATAACGCGCACCGATTGCGGCATTGTTGAAAATGCAGAACCCCATCGCCGTATTGCCAGATGAGTGATGGCCGGGCGGGCGGATTGCGCAAAAGGCATTTTCGACCTCCCCGCCCATGACAGCGTCAATCGCACATAACACCCCGCCAGCCGCCAGCCGCGCAGCTTCATATGAATCCTTGGAAACGGGGGTATCCTGCGAATGGAGAAACGTTTTCCCCTCCGTGCATCTTCTCTCAACTTCCGCAACATATTCCGGAGGATGAACCAGAAAAATCCAGTTAAGCGGCGCAGGAGAAACCTTGATGGGTTTCAGACCGGACAGCAGGCCGACATCTTTTAAACGGCTCATGATGGCGCTCAACCTCGCCTTGCTTTCGGGATGTGCTGGTCCAGTATCATGTTTCAGCATGCCCTCATGATAAGCAAGACCGGTTTTCTCAGGGTGGGACAAAGCAGTATTCACTGCCAGCAAACCCACTGCGCCAGCCGTCACGAGATATGTTTTCCAGAAATTCATTTTCAATAGCGGATTGGAACCTGGAATTTTATCCAAGCTCATGCGCCCGATTTCTTTCTGGGAGCTCTCTTCTTCTTTTCAGGGGCTTTCGCCGCGGAATCTGGAACCGGATCAGCTGCGGCGACAGCCGGGACGAAAACAAGCCTGCCGTCTGAAAGCATGACATCCACTTTGGCGTTTTCAGTGACGGCACCCTTGAGGATTTCCTCGGCTAGCGAGTCCTCGAGATACTGCTGGACAGCTCTTCTTATCGGCCTTGCACCGTATTCGGGCTTGTAACCTTTTTCAATGATGAAATCCAGAACCTCAGGTAAGACATTCAGTACAAGATTCCTGTCTCTCAGCCTTTCCGTGACCTTGTTGATTTCAGTGGACACGATTTCCTTCAGGTCTTCCCTGTTGAGTTTCCTGAAGACGATTATTTCATCCACGCGGTTCATGAATTCGGGCTTGAAATGCTTTTTGGCGATTTCCACCAGACGGTGGCTCACCTTGTCAAAAGATTCGGCGTCAACCGCATCCGTATCCGTGGCGAAACCGATTCCGCCGCCCTTCATTATCTGTTCCGCGCCGATATTGCTCGTCATGATCACTATCGTATTGCGGAAATTTATGCGCCTGCCGAGACTGTCGGTGACCTGTCCCTCCTCGAGAATCTGAAGCAGGAGATGCATCACGTCCTGGTGCGCCTTTTCGATTTCATCGAAGAGCACCACCGAATACGGGCGGCGCCTGACCTTCTCGGTGAGCTGTCCGCCCTCGTCATGGCCGACATATCCCGGCGGCGAGCCTATAAGCCTGCTCACGTTGAATTTCTCCATGTATTCGGACATGTCGATCTGAATGAGGGAGTCGGGATCCCCGAACATGAATTCGGCCAGTGATTTTGCAAGCAGGGTTTTCCCGACGCCGGTCGGTCCGAGGAAAATGAATGAGCCGATGGGTCTCTTCGGATCCTTCAGGTCCGCCCGCGAACGGCGGAGCGCCCTTGAAATGACCTTTATCGCGTCCGCCTGCCCTATGACGGTCTTTGTGATCTCCTTTTCCATCTTGAGAAGGCGTTCGCTCTCGCCCTCCTCCATCTGCTGTATGGGGATACCTGTGAATTTCGCAACAACCTGCGCGAGATCGTCCATGTCGATTGTCGGCACCTTGTCGCTCTGCCCCTTCTCCCAGGCCTCCTTTTTCTTGTCAAGTTCGGCCTTCAGATTCTTCTCCCTGTCCCTGTGGACGGCGGCATCCTCGTATTTCTGCGCGTTTATGGATTCCTTCTTCGCTTCCTGGGCCTTGGCAAGCTCGGCTTCAAGCTTGCTGAAATCCGGATTGTCGTCCATGACGTTTATGCGGGCCCTGGCACCCGCCTCATCCATCACGTCAATCGCCTTGTCCGGCAGGAAACGCCCGGAGATATATCGGTCGGAAAGCCTGGCGGCCGCCTTGAGTGCGGCATCTGTGAACTTGACATTATGATGCTTTTCATAGCTCGGTCTGAGTCCCTTCAGAATTTCATAGGTGTCCTCCACACTCGGGGGATTAACGGTAATCGGCTGGAAGCGGCGCTCGAGGGCGGCATCCTTTTCAATGTATTTCCTGTACTCGTTCATTGTCGTGGCGCCAATGCACTGAAGCTCGCCGCGGGAAAGTGCGGGCTTGATGATGTTTGCGGCATCCATTGCGCCTTCGGCTCCGCCCGCCCCGACAAGTGTGTGAAGTTCGTCAATGAAGATGATCACGTTGCCGGAATTCTTGATCTCGTCGATGACGGCCTTGATTCTCTCCTCGAACTGTCCGCGGTACTTCGTGCCGGCGACCATGAGCGGGAGATCCAGGATGAATACTTTCCTGTTCCTGAGTATTCTCGGGACTTTTCCCGCATGGATTGCCTGGGCGAGCCCTTCGACAATCGCGGTTTTGCCGACACCCGCCTCGCCGATGAGGACAGGGTTGTTCTTCGTTCTTCTGCAAAGTACCTGGATCACGCGTTCAATCTCGTCTTTTCTGCCGATGACCGGGTCAAGGGCGTTTTTCGCGGCAAGCTCAGTCAGGTTCCTGCCGAAAGCCTGCAGCGCATTCAAAGCCTCGGCGCCCTGCGCCTCCGGCTTCGCTCCCGGAACCGCTCCGCCTTCGAAACCGGGCAGATAATTCGGGTCAAGCGCCTTGATGACCTCCTGCCGCACCTTGTCAAGGTCGATGTTCATGTTCCTGAGGATCCGTGCGGCCACGCTTTCGCCTTCGCGCATAAGCCCGAGGAGCAGATGTTCGGTGCCTATGAAGTTATAATTCATGGCCTTCGCCTCCTTGGCGGAAAGGATCAGGACTTTTTTAAGCTGCTGAGTGAACGGCGGCGCCCCCTGCTGCTGCGTACCGCCGCCGGTACCGGAATTCTTCTCGACTTCAATCCGGAGATTGTCAATGTTGAGCCCCATCGACTTCAGGACGGACACTGCGACCCCCTGCCCCAGCCTGAGCAGCCCGAGGAGAAGATGCTCGGTACCCACATAGTCGTGGTTGAAACGCTGAGCCTCTTTCTGGGAGAGCACAAGTACCTGTTTCGCACGGGCGGTAAGCTTCTGCATTTCGTTCTCGAAACTTCCGTCCTGATTATTGTTATCGTTATTTTCAGCCATATGTGTAAATGCCTCTGTTTACGGGTTAATTTCTTACACTTAAAACATACGGATAAACGGCGTTTTTTCAACCTCTTATATTTTTCGGGGCGAAAAATATTCTTTCAGTGTTTCGGTTATGCATATCCAATGTATATTTTTTTATTAACAGGAATTATATGGCTTTAAAGAAAAAAATATTGCTTTACTTCTTCTCCGGTACGGGCAACACGCTCTGGGTGTCAAGGCTCTTCGCCGATGAAATGCGCAGACACGGCACTGAAACAACCATTATCCCCCTGCCCTGCCCAGCGCCAGGAAACATTGAAGATGACACAATCCTGGCCGTCGCCTTCCCGGTTTACTCGCAGACGGCCCCGCCTTTTGTGTGTGACTGGCTCAGGAGCCTGCCGGAA
>JBAZRS010000103.1:0-11964 GCA_041662825.1 Victivallales bacterium
CAGTATTTATCGAAAGATTCGCTCGCTCCGCAATATCTTTTAAACTGGACATATCATGATTTTCCCATTGTATCTCAACGTTACCACATTATTATAATCCAAATGGTTAAAAATAAAAATCCCGGAATGCAAAAAAATGGGAAAGCATGAATTGCGGGGGGATTCCGCATTAGGGAATCTCTCTTCCGTCAAATCTAAGTCTTGTTTAGCATTAGAGTTTAGATATTGGGAACCTCTAAAAATTCGCATGTAGCGCGTTGCGGAAGATTTTTGAAAGCTCAAAAAGAATTTCTGAACGGCCTGTCCCGCCGTAGCTTCCCAGCGAAGGGGGAAGGCGTATCAAAGAGATACGCCGACAGAAGAATATTCTTCTTTGAGCCAAAAAGATCCGCAACCCAAAGGGAGACTGATTCTTATGGATTTCAGCGCCCCACTTCGCCCAAAGGGCTACGAGGGGCAGGTCGTCGTAAAACTGCTTACATACCTCTTCGGGTATGCTCACAATTTTCCTCCTAGCTGCTTATCCATAATCTCCTGTCTCGCGCCATATGCCAATTTTTAGAGGTTCCCTATAATAAAAGAGGAAAAAGCCCGGAGGATTTTACACATGGGTGAAAATTTGTTTTACGGTATCGGGCGCAGATGCATCAATCCGGAGGTTCCGGTATCCCTGGCCGGTTATTTCAACATCCGGATATGGGAATGCGTTGCCGATGACATTGAAGTCAGGGCGCTTGTCCTGAAACAGGGAAAAAGATATGCTGCAATCGTGCAGTTCGATCTTGTCACTGTCTCCCCGGAACTGCTGGAGGCTTTTTACAGGGAGATCGCAGACCTTGAAGCGATATCCGCTGTCTTCGGGAGAAGGGGGAGTGGAAGCACATGAAGATCGACAGGATCGACGACGACCTAGAGCATTCGCATATCGCGCAGGCCATGTTCGGCTGATTTCCGTGATAAAGAGGGTCTGTTGTAATAGGCGGCCCTTTTTTACCTATTGGATGAAAGCAAAAAAAATAGAGGCCGGTTGTCCGGCCCCTAGCAAAGGGAATCTCTAATCTTACGAAAGGTGCTTCGACACCAACTTTGTCATTTCAAACATTGTAACCTGATCCTTTTTGAAGATCGGTTTAAGTTTATCGTCGGCATTGATGTTTCTCTTGTTCTTGCTGTCCTGGAGTTTATTTTTCTTGATGTAAGCCCAGAGCTTCTTAGTGATTTCCGTGCGGGGAATCGGTGCAGCTCCCACTATTGCCGCGAGCTTTTCGCTTGGTGTCACCGGTGCCATGAATTTCGATGTTGCCGCTTTCTTTGCCATTTCGTCCTCCTGTTTAAAAGTTTAACTGATTCACATTAGCAGGAGGAAGTGAAAAAGCAAAGGCGGAATCTTTCAGCCGGTGCCGTAATTATAACTTGAAATAAAGGGGTGTCCTATCAATATTAAACCGGGCTTTCGCTTTATTCTGGAAATAGCCCGGCAACCATATTGTCAGAGGTTAAAGGGACAGGTAGGAATTGAAGGGTATTATTATATGAATGGACTGGCACCGAAATTCACTATTACCAATGAAATTGCGAATGCCCTTACGACCATAGAACGCGCACGTGGCTTTCTGGATGCCGCGACCTTGTCGGAAGACTGGATTGGCCGCATGAGTAAACGGGCTCTGTTGCTGGAGGCGCATCACACCACACACATCGAGGGAACCCACCTGACCCTTGAGCAGGCGCAGAAGCTGTGGGAGGGTAAAACCGTCAAAAATGCGGATCCGGATGACACCCGTGAACTGCTCAACTACCGGGAGGCGTTCAATCTGGTCTGTGATTATATCTCCGACAGGGGGCCTGTTACCGAAGGCGTGATCCGTGAAATACACAAACAGCTTGTGAAGGGTGTCCGTGGCGGTCAGGGAAGGCCGGGAGAATACCGCAATGTCCAAAACTACGTGGTTAACGGTCTCACCGGAAGTGTCGTGTATACTCCGCCACCGCCGACGGATGTCGCGCCGTTGATGAGGGAACTCGTTGGGTGGCTGAACACCGGGACATCAATTCATCCCGTGCTGGTCTCGGGCATCGCCCAGTTCCAGCTTGTCCACATACATCCGTTCATTGACGGCAATGGCCGGACGTCGCGCCTGCTCTCGACACTATGCCTCTACCGTGCAGGATATGATTTCAAACGCCTGTTCACAATCAGCGAATACTATGACCGCGACCGCACTGCTTTCTACTGCGCCCTCCAGGGTGTCCGCGAGCATGACATGGACTTGACCGGCTGGCTGGAGTTCTTTGTGAAAGGACTGTCAACCCAGCTTGATGAAGTGAAAGTGAGCGGGGAACATGTTATCAGAGCCGATGTGCTGGCCAATAAGCACAATCTCAATTCCCGGCAGGCCAAGGCTGTGGGGTATCTCCTGGAGCATGAGAAGCTTCAAGTTGAAGAGTTTGAAAAAGTGTGTCCCGGCGTAAACCGCCGCACCTTGCAGCGAGACATTCAGGTATTGGTTGGAAAACACATTTTATCCTCGCATGGGGATGCGCGTGCAAGACATTACTCATTGAAAATAAACAATAAGTAAAAGTATTGCGACATTATCGCGACATGAATCGCGACATTGAGTTCTTCATGATTCCGCATCTGGTTAAAAGATTCCTCGTGTGCCCGCGAAAAGCACATACCTGACCGACGGACAGTCAAAAACAATGAAAATCGGCAATAGGAGCCTGGTGTTCAAGCGCATCCCTCCAAAAGAACTGCTCCCGGGAACCGGGATTGTAATCTTGGTGACTCAGGCTTTGCGCAACATGGGGAAAAATGCCGTAGACGATGAGGTGGTTCAGCACCTGCGGGGAATGTTGACCGACAATGACAAGAAGGCTCTTCTGGACGAAACCAGGCACATGGAAAACTGGTTATGGGAAACAGCTTCATCCCGGCGCAAAGGCATGGACCTGCAGGCCGAACGCTTCAGCAACCTCGTAATACCGCTGTTCCTGGGCGTTTGAAATGAAGCACCATTTCCACACCTTCATGTTTGAATCTCCTAATTATGCAGCTAGAAGTTTGTGCGGATAATATAGTCGGAATTCGGAAAAAGTGATAACGAAGAATGTAAGACATAACTCTTTTATAGATAAAGAGTTATATTGGCGGAGAGAGTGGGATTCGAACCCACGGTACCCACTAAAGAGTACGGCGGTTTTCAAGACCGCTGCCTTCAACCACTCAGCCATCTCTCCGTTGTATCAACTTTGACAGGGCTTTTCTTCCCCATCCTGACTTCAAATATTTTTCCCTCTTTAAAGCCGAATCCTTTATCTCATATTGTTCTAACAGCACCCGGTTCCATGGTCTGTATGGTTTGCTGGATTTGACCTTGCCAAAATTGTGGCTGCGGAGCCTTTCATCGGGCTCTGCGCTGCTTCCTATATAAAGCCTGTCACAAATTTCTGAGCTAAGAACGTATACAAAATACATTTTACTCAAATCCAATTGCCGGTTTTCCGCGTGATGCAGGTAAAACCTGCAAACGCGGCCACGTTTATCCTCCTCTTGGAGGATATCACGTGGCAAGACCGCTGCCTTCAACCACTCAGCCATCTCTCGGTAAAAATACGCTTCCCTTGCGGAATATGAAAAGGGAAGTGCCTTTTTATACTTGATTAACGGGAATTTTCAAGCCCGTAAAGGGATTATTTCCCGATTTCACTGTTGATTCCGCCCACCATCAGCATCGCCACCCTTTTTGAGAACTTCAGGGGATCGGAGAGGGGGATTCCCTCGGTGAGCAGCGCCTGGTCGTAAAGCAGTTCTGCGAATTCCGCAAGTTTGGGATCCTTTGGATTCTTGTTATAAAAGTTCTGCATTGCTTCGACAAGGGGATGGTCAGGATTGAGTTCGAGAATGCGTTTCATCTTGGGCATTTCCTTGTTCATCGCCTTGAAGATGCGCTCCATCTGTATGCTCGGATCATGCTCGTTGCTCACAAGGCAGCATGCGCTCTCCGTCAGCCTGCTTGAAAAACGGACCTCTTTTATGTCGTTTTCAAGATGCTTCTTCAGGAACTCGACAAGATTCTTATGCTCCTCGGAAGCCTTCTTGGTTTTGTCTTCCTTTTCAGTTTTGGTCTTCTCGTCAAGTTCGAATTCGCCTTTCCCGGCGGACTTCAGCTTTTTGCCGGAATATTCGGGGATTGACTGGACAACCCATTCGTCAATCGGATCCGTCATGAAGAGGACGTCGAAATTTTTGGATTTCAGGAATTCCAGGTGGGGTGAGTTTTCGAGGAGCACCCTCGAATCGCCGGTCAGATAATATATTTCCTTCTGGTCGGAAGGCATTTTATCGACATATTCCTTGAGAGATAATGTCTTTCCGGTAGGCTCATTCATGGTTTCAAACAGAAGCAGGTCGAGGAGCTTGTCCCTGTTCTGGAAATCAGAATGCACTCCCTCCTTTACAAAACGGCCGAAGTCCTGGAAGAAGGAAGAGTATTTTTCGCGGTCCTTGTCGAACATGGATCTGAGTTCAGATATGATTTTCCTCACCAGGTTCTTGTTTATCTTCAGTATTCCCGGATTTTCCTGGAGCATCTCCCTGGAAATATTCAGCGGCAGGTCGCTTGAATCGACTACGCCTTTGACAAAGCGGAGATATTCGGGAAGCAGGTCGGGACAGCTGTCGGTTATGAAAACCCTGCGTATATACAGGTGCAGCCCTTTCTTGTGCTGATCTGGAGAAAGCAAATCAAATGGAGCCTTTGACGGCAGGAAGAGCAGTGCCTTGAACTCGGAGGTGCCTTCCGCCGAATAATGGATGTGCAGCAGCGGATCCGCGTCGAAATGGGAAAGATGGCCGTAAAACTGCTTATACTGATCTTCCGTGATTTCGCCTGCAGGCCTGAGCCATATCGCCTTCTGCGAATTGATGACGGGGCTCTCTTCGGAAACGGATTCGTCTTTATTCTTTTTTACTCCGACGAGCTTGACCGGATGTTCGATGAAGTCGGAGTATTTTTTAACTATCTCCCGGATTTTCCATTCTTCCAGATAATTTTTGCAGTCCGGCTTCAAGTGCAGGGTTATGGAGGTGCCATGCTCAGGCACATCTGCGTCATCTATTGTGTAGGATGATTCCCCTTTTGAAGTCCAGCGGGTCGCTTTTTCATCCGAGCCGGCCCTCTTTGTAACGACCTCTATCTTGTCCGAGACCATGAAGGCGGAATAAAATCCTACTCCGAACTGTCCGATAAGTTCGGGAATGTCTTTGGCCTCGTTTTTCTTAAGGGTGGAAAGATATTCCCGTGTCCCGGATTTTGCGATTGTCCCGATGTTTTCAATAAGCTCGTTTCTCGTCATTCCGATGCCGTTGTCGCTTATTTTAAGGAGACTGCGCTCCTTGTCGGGCTCGATTCTGATTTCCCAGTCGGCTTTCAGGGCCGGATTTGTGAGGGATTCAAAGCTGACCTTGTCGATTGCGTCAGCAGCGTTTGCTATGAGTTCGCGAAGGAAAATATCCTTGTTGGAATAGAGGGAATGGATGACTAAGTTCAGAAGTTCCTGGACTTCGGTCTGGAATTTCCTGGTTTCTTCGGACATGTGTTTCTCTCCTTGGCTGTTGTTATGTGCGAGCATATTAATTTTTTTAAAGCTGCTAAATTTAACAGGGCACCCGGAATTTTACATGGAAACTCGGAAAAAATACACAAAATTGTAAACAATAGTGGATTCTTCTTTTGACTTTGCGTCTATTCAGCTCTAGAGTTGTGTTCAATCGTAATGTGAAGTTCTTTAAATCCTAAACAAGGGGGGAGATAGAATCTATGGCGGATTCTCCTAAGAAAACAAACGGTGAAGACAACCTTCTGGCCTGTATTTCAAGGCTTGAAGCAGATCTTCAGGAAATCGAGAAGGCAAGAAAACAACAGGCGTTAATCGTAAGGGTCGGTGTAATACTGATACTTTTTGCGATTTTCCTTTTCGCATGGAATATCTGGAATTTCTCCAAGGATTTGATGAAGAGTGAAAACCTTGATCAGCTCGGACAGAGATTTTCAAGGGATATGCAGGATCTTGCCAAAGATCCCGAAGTGCTCAAGATGCAGGATAACCTGGTGAAAAAGGTCATCCCTGAGGTAACAAACCAGATAATCGAACGTTTCAAGAAGGACATCCCCAATTTCAGGAAGAAGGGTGAAAAAGTTTTTGCAAATCTCCAGGTCTATGTTCAGGGGTATTTGAAAGAGGAACTTGAGAAGGCTCTTGCCGAATCGGTGGTTCAGCTTGAAAAAGAGCTCCATACGTCATATCCGAAGATATCTGCGGAAAAACTGGGTAAGGTCTTGAAGGCTGCTGAGGCCACCTTTGTAGAGCAGGTCACTAACGCACTTGAGAAGAGAATTGAAATGATCTATGAAGACCTTGACAGGGCCGAGAAGACCCTTGACAAGTTCTCCTCCCTAGACGATATGAAAAAACTGTCAAAGCTGACTACGGATGAAGTTAAGCTCGGGCTTATCGAATCCCTGCTTGAGCTCGGCATCTATGAAATCAATCCTGTTAGAGGCAACATGCCTTCGACAGTGGCTCAGGGGGGTGTAAAATGAACAATAACAATATTGAACTTATCGCAAAGGTCGACCATCTTTCAAAACTCGTACAGGAAAAGAAAAACAAAGCTGTAAGCACTACCAAAATGTATGCTATTGTTTACGGTGTAGTGGTTCTTTTCGTATTTGGATATACGTCAGTTATATTCGCCAAGCTCAAGGAGTATTCAACTCCTGACAATATTTCAGCCCTCGTGAAAAACAAAATAAAGGATTCTCTCCCCGCCCTGAACCAGGCGCTGATTGACCAGGCCAGGAAGAACGGCCCAATCATTGCTGAAAGGGCTGTCGAGGCTGTCAATGAGTCAATCCCGAAGATCGAAGACATTGTCAAGAAAGTCATCGACGACAATGCAAGGAAAATCATCCTTCAGATCAAGGGTGACATGTTCCCTAAATTCAACAAGATCCTAAAGGAGAATGCAAAGGCGATCAATGATTCGGCAGACGCCCTTACCGATGAAAAAACCGCCAAGGAAATTGCAAAATCCCTTGTCAAGGAAATTGAACGCGAAATAGACTACAACATAATAGGGGATGAGTTCTACAAGAAACTTGACGCTTTCAGGTCTGAACTTGAGAAGATTGCCACAAAACCGGCAAATAAGCTAACAATGAAAGAAGCGGCCGAACGCAAAATCATTGTAAACTGGCTTTATCTCATCAAGAAAGGCGAATCCCTCCAGAGCATAACTTCGACATTCATTACCAGGTGTTCTTTCGTATGGGAAGACCTGATTGGCAAAATTGTGGAGAATGTTGATACTGAGGGCTTTGAAACCGAACTCAAGTAATTGGGCGACAATCTAAAAAAAGCGGGGTAAAACCCGCTTTTTTTTTTTGTATTTACGGGTTTTCTCGGTATGAATTCATTTCCTTGGGGTTATATTACGTAAATTCAAAATCATGACATGCAGGCTGTTTCAATTATGGCAGTAACAAAAAAAACACGAAAAGGCAGCCCTTCCACTCTTACAGGATTCTGGAACACTGTTAACCAACTGGCTCCTCTCTACCTCGAAAAATTTCCTGTCGTCAAGAAGAAAATGAAGGATGAAATGAAGGCCTTCATCAATGAGGTGAATTTATCCCCCATCCCAAGCCTGGTATATGAAAGTTTTGTGCATCCCTATTTCAGGGAGAAGCAGATGAGTGTGATTTTCTCGGGAGATGAGAAGGGCGTTTTCGGTAAATTCTGCATTAAGATAGACGCTGTGGATAACACTGTGAAAATAGACCCCGTAGGCCTTTACAAGTTTTCCTCGGAATTTTTTGAAGCTGCCGAAAAACTTGAGAAAATAGACAAGGATGAAGACTATCTCAAATGTCGGCTTTATTCTTTCAGGAAAGAATTGTCAAAGTTGCCGGGGCAGTATTTGCTTTTCCTGGCTGTTCTAAAAGAAGTGGTGCTTGACGGCAAGATTTACGCTGTTGACAGCAGGGGCGCTTTCGCAAACGAGGAGTCTTCGGATTACTTTTCCCTGCTCTGGGCGTTAAAACAGTTTGAAGAATTTTACCTTAAAGTCCAAATCAGGAACATCCGTTCAGACTTCGCTTTAATCTGGCACGAGGGCGATTGGATTGATGCAGGGAAATAAAGCTTCCTACCGGAAAAACATTATCGTCCTGGGCCTGAATCCCGCCTGGCAGAAAATCCTCCTTTTCCCTGAATTAATCCCCGGCGAAGTCAACAGGGCATCTTCCATCTTACAATCTCCCGCAGGAAAAGGAATCAATTTTGCGAAAGCCGCAAAAACCTGGGGTGAAAATGTCACCGTCTGCCAGTTCATCGGAGGCCTCACCGGTGAAAATATAATCCGGGAGCTCCAAAACAGTAATATCAGGGAGATATCCGTCAAAACAGACGCTCCTACGCGCACATGCACGACCTGCCTCTGCCAAAAAAAGGGGGAGACGACGGAGCTCATCGAACCTTCCTCCCGGGTGTCTCCATCCGCCGTGAAGGCTTTAAAAAAAGCCGTTGTGGATAATCTCCCGCTTTGTTCCGGACTGTCCCTCTGTGGGACATACCCGGAAGGAGTAGGTCCGGATTTTTATGCTGACATCGCCGCCGCAGCCCGTAAAAAGGGAATTCCTGTTTTGCTTGACGGGTTTTCCGGAATAAGTGAGACGCTTGAAAGTGGTGTTGAAATCCTCAAAGTCAACATGACGGAATTCGGCAGGATAACCGGTGAAAGAAATATTTATAAGGGGGCCAAGTCATTCTTCAGGAATTATGACGTCAACCTTGTCGCAGTAACTGCGGGTCATTCTAATTCCTACCTGTTTGACAGGAGCGGCGGCTATGAGTATGCACTTCCTTCCATTTCTGGAATAATCAATCCGATAGGGGCCGGAGATACTGTTTCTGCCGTGTTCTTCTGTGAATTTCTCAAAGGGACTCCTCCGCACGAGGCCTTCCGTCTCGCACTGGGTGCGGGAACAGCAAGCTGTCTTAACATACTCCCTGCCGAATTTAAAGTCGGGGAGGCCAGGACAATCGCAGACAAAATCAGGTGTGCGAAAATAGGACGGAAATAATATGTCAAGAGTTGGGGTAATTTCAAAACCGAGCGCCGGCTTCTTTGTCGGCATTCTTAATTAAAAAAGTGTAGTACAGGCGTCTCGCCTGTTCTTGTTCTTTTTGAAGAACAGGCGAGACGCCTGCATCACATTAAAGAAGATGCCAGCAAGGTGGTGGCGTTCCATAAAAGTCGCGGATTCTGGCCGCCTTTAACGACGGAATTTATTCCGTCCCGTCTAAGTACCGCGAAATAAATTTCGCAAAACAAGGCGGTAATAGGTCTTCGCTAAGAAGCTATGCCCGACGCGCAAGTTCCCGCCAAGGAGCGTTGTCACGCTCATAAATCAAAAATCCACTCCACAATACGTTCAGATTATCTTCACTTCGATATTCGAATGTTCAAAAATCGCGGCTCTTCGGCCGCCTAACTTCAGCTCACAGCACCGCTTTTACAGCCTCAAGAGTCGCTTTTATGGATATCGGACGGTTGGCGAAGGTGCCGCGAATACCTTTGTCTTTCAGATTGTCCGTATGATAGTTTATTACGGCATCAGGATCTTTGAGGACGTTGCCGGTCAGTATCCCTACGACGGATTCATCCGGTGAGATGACGCCTGAATCCACAAGCTTTTTAGCCCCTGCGACGGAACAGCAGGAGGCAGGTTCGGCCCCGATTCCTGCAGCGTCGACCATCGCCTTCGCATCCATGATCTCCTGTTCGGTGACTTCCTCCACTACGCCGTTGCTCCATTTGATTCCGCGGAGCGATTTCTCCCATGATACGGGATTTCCTATCTTGATGGCTGTCGCAATTGTCTCCGGATTCTTGACAGCCTCGAAAGGCGTATTGTATTTCCACATCTTATATAGAGGATTTGCCCCCGAGGCCTGAATGACGGCAATCCTCGGAATCTTTTTTATTATCCCAAGCTCATGGAGTTCCATGAGTCCCTTGCTCAATGCGCTGTTGTTTCCGAGGTTTCCCCCGGGAATGACAAACCAGTCCGGCACTTTCCAGTCGAGCTGCTGCAGGGTTTCAAAACATATGGCCTTCTGGCCTTCTATCCTGAACGGGTTTATGGAATTGAGAAGGTAGATATCCAGCTTCTCGCAGATCTCCTGCACCAGTGTCATGGCATCGTCAAAATTGCCGTCAATCTGAAGGGTGAGACCTCCGTAGGCGAGGGCCTGAGCAAGTTTCCCATACGCTATCTTGCCTGAAGGTATGAAGATAATCGAACGGAATCCGCACTTCGCCGCATATGCAGCCATGCTTGCGCTTGTGTTGCCCGTACTTGCGCATGCGACACATTTTGCACCGTATATATTGGCTGCCGTGATGCCGCAGGTCATTCCGCGGTCCTTGAAACTGCCGGACGGATTTTCACCCTCGTGCTTCAACAGGAAATTTTCAAGGCCTGCATATTCACCGGCTTTACCCGCCGGATAAAGTCTTGTATTCCCCTCCTGCTTCGTGATTATTTTCTCGTCGGGCGCATCGAGAATCAATTCCCTGTATCTCCAGACGCCTAAAGATTCAACGCCGGATTTCATGCCCCATCTCTTTTCCCAGGTCTTCAAAAGTTTCTTTCCGTCTATTTTACCCAGATCCCTGCTAAGATCCAGAAGCCCTCCGCAGTCGCAGGAGTAACGGACCTTGTCGAGATCATATTTCCTGTTGCATTTCAGGCATTCAAGCCAGGATTCTGTTTTGAAAATCGGCATTTTATTTTCCTTTCTGGGGTTGGGATGGGGATTGGGCGGCGCGGACCAGGTTTATGAGCCTTTCAGCGTCCTGTTTTCTGGCCGGGTCTTCTATGTCCTTCACTGAAATCAGCAGTTCTGCGGACTCCTGAAATCTTCTGCTTCTGTAAAGTGCATAAGCCTTCTTGTATGCTTCATCAAAATTGTCGGCCTTAATCTTGAAAATCTTCGCTTTTGCGGATATTTCATCGTATTTTTCAGATGCATGGCGGTAGTGTTTCGTTCCCATGGATGTTTCTTTTGCGATGGAAAATAGCCTGAGCGACTCATGGAAATCGAACGGCTTGCTCAAATAATACTTTTCAGCCGTCTTAATGTTGTTTTCCGCATTGGAGTTCTTCTTGTATTCGAAGATGAAATACGCCGCCGCTACGGCGATGGCGATAAGAAGCAGGGAGAGGGCAATTGCGGTTATGGAACCGTTTTTATTATTTTTTTCGACCGGTTTTTTCCGATCCGGATAAGACGGCTTTTGAATGGGAGTTTTTTTGGCGGCTTTTCCTGTCCTGAAAAACGCATTATTTACAGCTTCTTCGAATTCTTCCCAGGAGCTGTATCGGTCTTCGGTTTTTTTCGCCATCATTTTCCTGAGGATTTCAACGGCGGTTCTGCTGACGCTAACACCCGGGTTCCTGTCGCTCGGTTCAGGGAAAGGTTCGCTGATATGCTTTTCGATGATCCCTGTGACCTCTTTGGCATCATATGGGGCGGCTCCGACAATCATGTGGTAGACCGTCGCGCCAAGCGAATACATGTCCGTGCGCCAGTCAAGCGGAAACCCCTGTCCCTGTTCGGGACTCATGTAGAACGGGGATCCGAGCACTTCATTTTCATTCTTTATGCCGCCCAGGGCGATATGCTGGGCTATCCCCATGTCCATGAGGAAAACTTCACCCTTCTTATCCTTTATGATATTGCCGGGCTTGATGTCTTTGTGCATAAGCCCGTGTTTTTCCCAGGCGTAGTTCAGCGCGTCGGCCATTTTCAGCGCAACGGCAAAAGCCTCTTTCTCAGAAATGGTTGCACCCCTGTCGAGCACCTTCTCGAAATCCTCTCCGTCAACAT
>JBAZRS010000104.1:0-11953 GCA_041662825.1 Victivallales bacterium
GACGGGACATTCGTAAAAGGCTTCTACGGACCTGCCGAATACGGCGGCGGCGGTTCCCTCGACCCGCAGGACAAGACCCTCTTCTATTATAAGGGGATGACATTCAAGCTGGACTGGGACAAGGGTGTCGACAAGCTTACAAATGTCTACTGGCGCTTTGACGCAGTTTCAATGGCCATGCTCACTGACGGAAAGGGCGCAGGCTATCCGCAGAGCACGGTATATGCAAACTCCAGGAAATATTTCACCAACAGCTTCAACAGCAATCCCACGAACGGCGCGTCTCTCGCTACAGTATGGATAGACAAGGACGGACTCGCCAAACCTGTTGCGGCGGTCGGCCGGGCGAACGACTGGGCTCTTCTCAAGACCGAGAAATTCCTAGGCCTCTGGCCCCAGGGAGTCGATCCGAAAGGCGATTTCTGGAAGAACCAGGCGTTCTGCATCTGGACAGATCTGAACGACGACGGAAAGCCGCAGCCGGAGGAAATAAAAATCATCAAGGCCAGTTCAGGCGGAGTTGTCATCATGTCTGATCTCGCTGCGGTCGTCTCGAGAATAGACGGAAAGGCGATACGCTTCCCGGCCGCAAAGTTCACAGCGGGCGGAGCCCCCTTGTACAATATTGATTCCGGCGAAGTTCTTGCGAAGGACGTACAGCCGCCGAGAAGTTCGGGCGGCGACCAGGCGCTTGCAAGTCCGGACGGCTGGACTGTGCTGACGGCGGTCCCGAAACCGTATTCTCAATTGTCGGTGGCCGGCGTTTACAAGGGCGAACCCCGCTGGTCTTATCCAAACCCCTGGCCCGGACTGCACCCGTCCCATGAGGCGCAGGCTCCGGACAGGCCGGGAATGCTGATCGGCACAACGCGCCTGCTCGGCGACTTCGTTACGCCGCGCAACAGCAACGCAGGTCCGTTATGGTGCGTGAACGGCAACATGGGCCCGATGTATCTCATGAGCGCCGACGGGCTCTTCGTGGCATCCCTCTTCAAGGATGTCAGGCAGGGTGCGTCATGGTCGATGCCGGTTGCGCAGCGCGGAATGAAATTGAACGACATATCCCCGCATGACGAGAATTTCTGGCCTTCAATCACGCAGACCAAGGACGGCAAGGTCTATATCGTGGACGGCGCCAGGACAAGCCTTGTCCGCGTCGACGGACTGGAGACGATACAGCGTCTGCCTGAGACTGAGATCAAAGTGACTGACAACGACATAAAGAACGTACAGGAATATTTTGCAGTCCAGGAAATAGCGCGCCAGGCGGCGCAGGGGCGGAAAGTCCTGCAGGTCCCTATCGT
This sequence comes from Victivallales bacterium, assembly GCA_041662825.1. GTDB lineage: Bacteria > Verrucomicrobiota > Lentisphaeria > Victivallales > GWF2-50-93 > GWF2-50-93. Next base: position 1,305 of record JBAZRS010000104.1, read on the forward strand.
GAAGACAGCTCCTGCCGTTGACGGCAAGCTCGACGACTGGAAAACCAGCGACTGGGCATCCGTGGACAAGCGCGGCACTGCGGCCAACTTCAACAGCAACAGCAAGCCGTATGACGTACAGGCCGCGGCGACTGTTTCGGAGGACAAACTTTATGTGGCATATCGCACCGCCGACAAGAACCTTCTCCGCAATAACGGGGAGAACCTCAATTCAATGTTCAAGACAGGCGGTGCACTCGACCTGATGCTTGCGGCAAATCCCGGAGCCAATCCGAAAAGGAAGGATCCGGTTGCTGGAGATCTGCGGCTACTGGTCACCCAGGTCAAAACCCCCTCGACTGGGCTCGGGACAGGCAAGACGCTTGCGGTAATTTACCGGGCCGTAGTTCCCGGCACCCAGGAAAAGGACCGCGTGTCCTTCTCCTCGCCGTGGCGCACGATATATTTTGACAAGGTCGAAGATGTGAGCGACAAAGTGCAGTTTGCAGGCGCAAACGGGGACTATGAAATTTCCGTGCCGCTCGCAGTTCTCGGCTTGGATGCGGCGGACGGAAAGCGCATCAGGGCGGATCTCGGCATACTGCGCGGCGACGGATTCCAGACGCTGCAGCGCGTGTATTGGTCCAACAAGTCCACCGCCATCACGTCTGATGTCCCGAGCGAAGCAATGCTCAGCCCGGTTCTCTGGGGCGAATGGGAGTTCAAAGCTAAATAAAACATGAACATCCAACGTCCAACATTCAACGTTGAACATCGAATTAAAATTCATTCGAAGTTGGAAGTTCGATGTTGAATGTTCGATGTTGTTGTCTTTTAAAAGAGGTCTTATGTCATCAGATAGTACCAGCTCAAGAAAAATTTCCTATGACGAGCGGGCGTTTCTCGTTGACGGGCGGCGCAAGCTGCTCCTCAGCGGGGAAATCCATTATGCGCGCTCTCCGAGGGAACTGTGGCCGGCTTTGCTCGACAATGCTAAGAAGCTCGGGCTGAACTGCATCGCATCATACATCTTCTGGAACTGGCACGAACCCGAAAAGGATGTCTACGACTTCTCCGGAGACCGCGATCTCGGACACTTCCTCGACCTATGCGCGGAAAGGGATTTCGACGTCATACTCCGCGCCGGCCCCTACTGCTGCGCCGAATGGAATTTCGGGGGGTATCCGCCGTATCTGCGCGATGAGCCCGGCATTGTGATCCGCACATGGAACGAACCGTATATGCGCCGGGTCGAAAAATACTTCTCACATCTGGTGCCCGAGATTCGCCCTTACCTGGCCGGCAGCGGCGGCCCGGTCATCCTCGTCCAGGTCGAGAACGAATATGCGAATGTCGCAAAACGCTATGGGGATGACGGACAGCGTTACATCGCATGGATGGGCGGACTGGCGAAGAAACTCGGAATCGATGTTCCGATTATAATGTGCGAAGGCGGAGCCGAAGGTGCGGTTGAAACGGTAAACGGCTTTTCCATATCCGATGAAAGGATGCTGCATTTCCGGAAAGCGCATCCGGGCATGCCGATAGTCTGGACAGAACTCTGGCCCTCCTGGTACGACACCTGGGGTTTCCAGCATCATTGCCGCGATCCGCGCAACATCGCCAGTCACATCCTCTCATTCATATGCAACGGTGGCTCGGGATTCAACTACTATATGTTCCACGGCGGCACCAATTTCGGTCGGACTAGCATGTACCTGCAAACCACCATGTACGATTTCGGCGCGCTTCTCGACGAACACGGCGCCCCTACCCTCAAGGGCCACTATCTTTCACAGCTGCACCACCTGCTGGCAAAATACGCGTGGATCATCCTCGACGGAAAATGCGAAATACGCAGGGATTCCAACGGGGATATCGCCGCAACATGGAACGATGCAGGCAAAGCTGTCACCATTATCTGCCGTAAATCGCCTTTCAATGCGGTCGTCAAGGATGAAAAAGGTTCTGTACTCTTTGATACCGAAAATAATTATTCCACGATTCTCGCATCACATCGTCCGCCAAAGTGGAAAACACTGGCAGTGCCTGCAGGCTGGCGCGCATGGGCTGAACCCCGTCCATCCGAAAGGAGTGACGACGCAATCCCGTCGCCGACACCGCTTGAACAGCTTTCCCTCACGCATGACAAAAGCGACTACTGCTGGTACAGTGCGGAACTGAAACTGGAAAGAAACGGCAATCACATCCTGGAATTAAGTCACTGCGCCGATGTCATGTCACTCTTCATAGATGGCAAGCCTGCTGGATTCTCTCAAGCTCCTTTCCTTGAAAACCGCGGACCGACTTCGACAGCCATCAAGGACAAGACCGCCGGAGAAAATGTGAACGCTCTCGAATCCGCAGTCGGGCACTACAATCAGTCATTCGCATTCAACTCGTCAAAGGGGCTGCGGCGGCTTGACATACTGGCGTCGGCCATCGGCATGATCAAAGGCGACTGGATGCTAGGGGCCCCGATGAACACTGAATGCAAGGGCATATGGGGAAAAGTGTTCTGCGACGGCAGACCAGTCAAAAACTGGGAGATGAGACCTTTCCTTTCCGGAGAAAAGTTGAATCTTCCCTTCTTTCCTGAAGCGGTGAAATGGCACCCGGCATCGCAAGTCCGCAATCAGGTGTGTGCATGGTATCGCTCAACGTTAATGATTCCAAAACGCATAGTGAAATCAAACGCCGATTTCCGTATTGACGCGGAAGGATTGAGCAAAGGGATGCTGTTCATCAACGGCCATGCACTTGGCCGCTACTGGCTTATCGAGGGGAACGGATACGGGGGCGACGAGGCGTGGCACAACCGCGAACTTGACGGATTGTCGCTCGGGCCCGCCGGAGAACCGACACAGAGGTTCTACCACGTGCCGAAAGCCTGGCTCAAGGAAGTGAACGATCTTCTGATTTTCGAGGAACGGCACTGCAATCCCGGAAAAATCAGGATTGAGGTGAGAAGAGCGTGATGTTGATTTATTTGTATTTGATTTTGAGCCCGTGTTTGTTTACAACCTGAAGGGTTGTCAGACAGTAGCCGGAGGTCGGAGCATCGCGTAGACCTCCGGATGGAGATTAAAATTAATTCGCACCCTGATGGGGTGCCAGAGACTGGCGAAGCATCGTTGGACTCAACATATTACAGTGAAGGTTGAATGATTATTAGAACGTATGATTCTAGCACCCCTTCAGGGTGCAATTCATTTTTTCTCTTGATCCGGGGGTATCGCAATGCTCAACCCCCGGCTACTTTCTCTCATCCCTCTGGGATGAAGATGGAGAAACTCGGGAATTAATGTGTTGAGGTTGTTAAAAATGCGTATAGTAGATAGGGCTGGAAGGCCCGAGTTACTTAATGGTAAAAGACATACTTGCAAAGGAGAAACAAACTATGAAAGAAAGCGGGTATTTTTTTCGCAAATTTATATTTCTCACATCGCTCTCCTTAATTTTCATCTGGTCGCTGGCGGCCGAAGAGCCTGCGGAAGGACAATGGAAGACGGCTTTCGTAAAACGCGGTTTCTGCGGCGCATTCCAGGACGGATGGCTCAAGGGGCCGGGCTCAGTCATCCGCTCACGGACACCGATGCCGTTTGACGGAACCCGTGTCAAAGTGCAGGTCTCCGGCTGCCACAACACCGAGGTCGGACTTGAACATCTCTTCCTAGTGCAGGGCGCGGATGATCAGGGCAAGGTCACCGGTCCCAAATACCCGATCCTCTTCGAAGGCAAACCGACAATATCGTTCACCACAGGCACGCAGAAGTGGTCGGACGAGGCGGAGATACCTATTAAGAGGGGAACGTGGTATGTCCAGAACTCCTATCTCACCCAGAAAATGCCTTACGCCTATGATGTCGACGCCGGTTTCTGCGATGTAAAGGGGAGCGACGACAAGGAGGTTTTGTCGGGACAGACAAAAGGCAGCCGCGTCGGAATACTAACCCGCATCGACGTGTTCACAAGCGACAAGAGGCAGGTCATCGCCTGTTACGGCGATTCGATCACGCACGGCGCAGGATCGACTTCAAACAGCAGTCAGCGTTATCCCGATCAGCTTTCAAAACTACTCGACCGTCCGGTGCTGAATCTGGGCGTCAACGGCGACCTGATCAAATGGGCGGGCGGTGTTCCGGGGGCGATCGCTTCGCTAAAGGGAGTGGACACTGTGGTTTTCCTGATGGGGATAAACGACATCGTCTCGGGTTCGGTGAAACAGCTTCCGGATTATGTCGCGAAAGCGAAACCACTGGTCGAGAGTCTGAAGAAACAGAATTTGAAAGTTTATATCGGCACATTGACGCCTGCAGGCGGATACAAGAAATTCGACGAGAACCCGGAGCTTGAAAAACTGCGCCAGGAGGTCAACGGCTGGATCCGCTCCTCGAGCGGAGCGGACAACGTCATCGATTTCGACAAGGCGCTGTCGGATCCCGCCGCGCCGGGCAAAATGAAGAGTGAATATCAGAGCGACTGGCTGCATCCCAGTGACGCCGGTTACAGGAAAATGGCAGAAGCCGCTGCAGCCGTGATTTCAGCATCAGGCGAAAAAAAGAAATAAATTTAACATATAAACGGAGGAGATGATCAAATGAGAAAATGCATGAGGGTCTTAATGATTGCCCTGTCCGCAGCCGTGTTAGTTGCGAGTTTCGCAGCATCTGCGGGAGTCAACACCATCGGACGCCAGAGCCAGAACGAGGGGATAACAGCTGTTCCTGCACCGGCAAAGGTGACTGTCGACGGGGATTTATCGGAATGGGACTGGAGCGGACGCATCAGTGTCTTCGCAGAGTACAGCATGCGCAACCGCTATGCGGTGGAGGCTACTGCGATGTGGGACAAGGACTATCTCTATCTCGGCGCGAAATGGAAGGATCCGATGCCGTTGAACAGCACCGTGGACCCCGCGATCAATCCAGATGAGGGCTGGAAGGCGGATTCCTGGCAGATGCGGATCCGTACCGACCGCACCCTGTGGATCACCGTCTGGCAGTTCTCGGCGAAAAAACAGTCTGTCATGCATTTCGCCTACTGGAAAGACGACCGCAGCGAGAGGAACGGTGTAGACACGAAAATGCTTGTGGGTGCTGAAGGCTCCGCAGATCTCGGTGAAGGCGTCCAGATGGCGTACAAGGCGGATGCCGACGGCAAAGGGTTCTCGCAGGAAATGCGCATACCCTGGAAACTGCTGTACCGCAGTGTCCCGGAGATAAAGGCGGGCAACACGATGCGCATGGGCTGCGAGTTCCTCTGGGGTGATCCCACCGGATGCAAATGGCCGGTGCACCGTTATGCGGACAACATGCAGCCGGGAAAGACTTCCCGCGAATTCTACTGGTCAGCCGTCAATTCATGGGGGGACATCACCCTTTCCGACAAGGGGAATATCCCGTTGCGCGAATATGTCATAGACACAGACAAGATCATGGGAACAGTTGCAGTGCGCGCGAACATTCCGAAGGACGCGGCTCGCTTCACAGTTGTGCTCGAAGACAAGGACGGCAAACGGGTGCGCACTCTCGCTGCCGACCGGGATCCGGCGGATTATGCGGTAAAAGGCGCGGACAAGGACGGCATGCAGACGGTGGAGGTCGCCTGGGACTGCCTCAACGACTTCGGCAAACTCGTCGAAGCGGGGACATTCAAGGTGCGCGGCATGACACACAAGGGAGTTTCCGCGGAATATGAAATGTGCTTCTACAATCCCGGCACCCCGCCGTGGGGGATAAAAGACGGCAGCGGGGCCTGGGGATCCGACCATAGCGCTCCTGCAGGAGTGACGGCGGCAGGAGACTGGACAATGGTGAGCTTCGAAGTTCCGGAAGGCGGAAGCGGAGTGATCGGCATAGATCCGGCCGGACAGAAAAAATGGGGCGAACGCCGCGGGACCCAGAAGCTCGCAGGGGACGACAAGTATGTCTACGCCTATGTGACACACTGGTACACAAAGGAGACCATCTGCCGTTTTGAAAAGAAAACCGGCAAGACTGCGGCCTTCGTGCAGAATGGCAAGGACCGCACTTATGATCTTACGCTCAAGGAGATTACCGGAGAGGAAAATCCGGGCAAGCTGACCGGCATTTCCGTGCAGGGCGGCAAGCTGGCGATCGCCCTCGATTCGGGGAAGATATTCATTCTCGACGCCTCGTCCGCCGCAGTATTGCAGAAGTTCAATGCGGCAAATCCCGGCGACCTTGCATTCTCGCGCGACGGGAAACTCTACGGGGTTGTGGACGGCAAAGTCTGCGCCATTGACACGGCTTCCGGCGCAACGAAACCGATTGCAATGCCGGGTATCGGCAAAATCTCCTCTCTGGCAATAGACAACGACGGCAATATCCTGATCGCCGATATCGGCCCGGACAGCCAGGTCAAGGCTTTTTCACCGGAAGGCAAACCTGTTTACACATGCGGAAAAAAAGGCGGACGCGCCCTGCGCGGCACCTATGATGAGCAGGCAATGGTAAAGATGAGCTCAATAGCAGTTGATGCCAAAGGCCAGGTATGGGCGGTTGAAAGCTGGAACTATCCGCGCCGTGTATCAGTATGGGGAAAAGACGGCAAACTTGTACGCGAATATCTGGGCAACACCGGTTATTCGGGAACAGGCTGTTTCCTTCACGATCAGGATCCGTCCCTCGGATACTGCGGCCCTCTCGAATTCAAACTGGACAAGAAGGCCGGCACATGGAAGCTGAACAAAATCCTCTGGGTTCCCGACCAGGAAAAAGGCGAATGCTTCCAGGTCTCCACCGGTACGCACATAGGCCCGCAGCGCTTCTCTGCGGACATCGCAGGCAAAAACCGCGAATACCTCTACCTGCATGATACGGGCAATGAAGGCACCGGGCATGTGCTCTTCATGGAAACCTCGGACGGCTGGAAACCGGTGTCCGCAATCTGCACCGCGGGGCAGGCCCTCGGCGATCTCGCACACAACGGACAGGTAGTCAAGCAGCCGGAGGGCGAACTCGCCGGACTGAACGCCTACGACATGATCATCTGGAACGACGGGAACGGCGACGGAAAAATCCAGCGCGCAGAATGCGAGATAATCCCCGCCAAAAAACCAGGTGACGAGAAGAAGGGCGGTGAAACCGCATTCCGTACCAGCAACGGCTGGGGCGGACGGATAGACACGAAAAACCTTACAATATATGTTGACGGGATAAAAGCGTTCAAGCCGGTGGAAATCAAAGCCGACGGAGCGCCGGTCTACGCGTCCAAGTCCATGCTGGAGCTTCCCATAGTTGAAAACGGCGACCTTGTTCCGGTTCCCGAAGAGAACCGCCTGCTCTGCCTCAGCTTCAAGGGATATGCGGGACCGACATCGGGCATGCTCGGAATTGATCTGGGCAAGAATGCGGTTGAATGGTCATATCCGAACCCGTACCCTGGAGTTCACGGTTCGCACAATGCCACAATGCCGAAACCCGGACTCGTGATAGGCCCGCTCAAAATCTGCGGCGTCGCCAATGCCGGAGAACAGGCGGGAAACGTCTTCCTGCTGCGCGGGAATCTCGGGCAGAATTTCATTTTCACCACCGACGGACTCTATGTCGGGGCCATGTTCCAGGACACGCGCCTGCCCTGCGAGACGCTCCCCGACAAGGAGAGCATGCTCAAGGGAATGCCACTGGACAACATGACCGAAGGCAGCGAACCGTTCAACGGCTGGTTCGGTAAACAGAGCGACGGGAAAATACGCCTCACCACAGGATGGCCGGGTCAGGCATGCATGATCCTCCAGGTCAACGGACTTGATTCGATAAGGCGTTTCAAAGCAGGGGAAATCTCCGTCGACATCCCGACCGTGGTGAAGGCCGACCAGGAGAATATCGCACGCGCCGCCAAAAAAGCCGATGCGAGTGTTTACGCCATCAAACCGATCCTGAAGACTCCGAATCTCGACGGCACCCTGGGCGACTGGAAGGACATTCCGTCCCTGAATGTCAGCCGCGAAGGCCTGCCGGACAAGGCGAAAGTCATGATGGCATACGATGCTGAAAACCTTTATGTCGCCTGCGAAGTCTCCGACAGCACCCCGTGGAAGAACGAGGGGAAGAATATCGCCCGACTCTTCAAGACCGGCGATTCGGTCGATCTCCAGTTGAGTGTCAATCCCGACGCGAAAAAACACGCTCAGCCCGAAGTCGGCGACATGCGCATAGTCTTCGCACAGCTCGACGGCAAACCTGTCGCAGTGCTGATGGCACCTGTTGACAAAAGAGCATCTCCGGAATCGAAGAAGAGCTACACATCGCCGGTGGGCACGAAAGTCTTTGACCGTGTCGAGGCGATCGCCGACGCCAAGGTGAAAGTGAAAGTCGAAAGCAACCGTTATGTCGTAGAGGCGGCTCTGCCTCTGAAATCCATCGGACTTGTTCCGAAACCGGGAATGAAGTTACGCGGCGATGTCGGATTCATCTCCTCGGATGCGAACGGAATGATCAACACGGCGCGCACCTACTGGTCAAACAAGCATACGAACCTGGTGAGCGACGAGCCGCAGGAAAGCTGGCTGTTCCCGGCGACCTGGGGCGAATTCAGCTTTGAATAAACAGTATGGCGGTTTTCAAACCGCCAACTTTTTTTTTAAGCGTAGAGTCATAGAAAACGTCGGGTTGAAACCCGACATACTTCAGGAGACAAATGAAAAAACCGTTTTATATCGACGACCTGGAGGCTTTGCGGGAAAAGCTTTCCCGTGCAAAGCGTGACGGGACACTGATGGGGCGCGTATGGGATTCGATGATACGTCGTTCACGCAATGCGCCGGAAAACTTCCCGTGGTTCACTCCTTTTGTCGCACTAATCACAGGCGAGACGAAAGACATTGAGAACGCAAAGGATGCCATCCGCCGCTATGTCGCCACCTTGGATCCGCAGACATTCGGGATGGGAGTGCAATTCCATTTCTGGTGCTTTGCGTTCCCGCACGCCCGCTGGTCGCTTTATTTCCAGTGGCTGTCCGCAATCGGCGCATGGGACACTGCTGAGGAAAAGCATCTCCGCGAAGAGCTCCTCACTTTCCAGTACGTCAATTTTTTCTACGGCATGCGCACGAAACCGGAGCCGGAATGCGTCGACAACCAGACGATGTCCCTCTGTTTCAGCAACGCCCTGCTCGGTCATCTGTTCAGCGAAAGCGCGATGGCAAAGCGCATGTACGCCGACGGCATACGCCGCCTGCCCTCGCTGATCGGGGGAATCCCGACCTCGGGTTATTCAGGCGAAGGCAGCACGTACATGGACTTCGTAGTCGGTCCGTCCATACCGTTCATAGTCGAACTGCTCGAGAGAAGCAGCGGTGAAAAATGGTTCGACAAGTCATTGCCGCCGAACGGCGGCAGCGCCGAAAACGTATGCAGGATGATCTCGCGCGAATGGATGTCGAACGGGCTCCTGCTTCCGTGGGACCATTACGGTTATGCGATTCCTGTGCGCGCCTGCATCGCCTACGCCGCAAGCCGAAGCAGCGATCCGTTCTACGGGGAACTTCTGGAACGCCAGGCCAACTGGGCCTGCGACCAGTCGGTCGGATGGGGCTACGACGACCTGGTATGGTCTCTGATTTGGTGGCCGGATAACAGGAAACAGAAACGCGCCTCCTTCTCCTCCTGGAGCGAGCCTGAAGTCGGCGCAGCACTGGTGTCGGACGATTCCCGGCTCTACCTGATGCAGATGTGGGACGAGACAACTCCGGTTCACCCGACACGCGCACATGTCAATCCGAACTCGATCATTCTCTCAGCTTATGGAAGCCCCCTGACAATTGACGGAGTTCCGGACAAGGAATGCACAGCCTTCAATTTCGACGACACCTGGCGGGAAGTAAGCTACATGGACATCGGCTCAACCCGCAAATTCAACTTCGGCTCCGGGTGCGGCGGGGCACATTCCGTCATACTTGTGGATCACTGGGAGGGAATGCGCGCTTTCACAGAATACCGTCAGGCCTCAATGATCGGCTTCTCCGGAAAGGACAAGTCCGTCACCGCCGATGTCACGCCGATATACCGTGAAAAATTTTCCGACGTGAAAACAGTCCGGCGCCGTTCACGGCTATGCAGCGAACGCTTCTGGCTGATCGAGGATCTCGCCGCATTCGAAAAAGAGCATGCGGTCACATCTAGATTCTTCCTGCGCCCGAACGTGATTGAATCGAAGCGCGGAATCAAGATCGAGACCGCAGAGGGCGTGCGACTTTCGCTCTTCCCGCTTCTCGGCCCAGACAAGATGACGTCAAAACCGGTAAAAGGATATCCCGACAGGCTTGACGGCGAATCCGTCATGGTCGACTTCAAGCAGCAGGGCAAGGAATGCCGCTGGCTCTGGCTTGCCTGGCCGGAAGCCACAAGACGGACAGAAGAGGATGTCTGCGAAAACTGGGAAGCCGTCCCCGACGCAACAAGCAATCTCGACTTTGCCCCCGCATTGAAGCAATTTGACGGGAAACCGACAATGGTTCCGCTCACCATGCCCCCCTACATGCAGCGTGATCTGCCGGCGGTCCGCCGCTGGTGGTTCAGACGGAATATCAATGTTCCGAAATGCACAGGGTGGTTGCGTCTCCCCAAACAGATGCTGAACCTGAGAGTGTGGATCAGCGGCAGGGAAATTGACATCTGCAGTCACAAGATGCTTATGAACCTGAT
>JBAZRS010000105.1:0-11948 GCA_041662825.1 Victivallales bacterium
TGACACAGAAAATATTAAGAATGATCTTTTTCAGAATTTTTTTTATTTTGTCTTTGATACGCAACAATCCAGCAATCCATCTTGTCAGGCCGAAGCATCTTAGCGAAGGCTGATCATCCAATCATCCATGGGACGGCAGTGAATTATTTTCAAACATGGAGTCTTTGCTTGACTCCACTAAACTTTGTCGCGAGCTTTGTCCTGAGCTTTGTCGGAGAAGAATGCAATATGTGGAAAAGGAATCGACGAAGCTCGCGACAAAGCTCACGACAAAGATTGATACTATATCCGGCGGATAATCAGCTTGCGATAATATGCAATATGATTATCCGCCGAAGCAATAGTTTGTAATATTAGAAGCCTTGGAAAAATTCATGGAAGACGGACATCTCAAAAATTTCCTTTTGCCGAAAATGACAACGAAATATCTTGTCAGGGTGGCGATTGTCGCCGTTCTTGCATATCTGGTTTTCGGTCATCTCTGCATTCCGGCGAGACTAAGCGGAAGCAGCATGGAGCCCATATACCATGACGGCGGAATCAATTTCTGCTGGACCCCGTCATACTGGTTCAAAAGTCCGAAAAGAGGCGACGTGGTGATGGTGAGGCTTGCCGGGAAAAAGATAATGTTCCTGAAGCGGATTGTGGCGCTGGAGGGCGAGACTGTTGAGTTCAGGGACGGGAATATCCTGATAAACGGAAAAGAACTCAATGAACCCTATGTCAGGTTCCCATGCGACTGGAATCTCCCTCCCCGGAAAGTTGAAACTGGGAACGTATATGTTGTAGGCGACAACCGTGACATGAATATCGACAGCCACGTCTTCGGGCAGACCTCGGCCAGGAGAATCGCAGGGAGGCCGCTATGGTAACGGGCGGATGGTTGGATTGTTGGATGAATGGATGATTGGGTTTGAATCCATGGGACGATAATGAAAATTAAAATAACCATATCAGTGATACTTCTCGCAGTTCTCGCCGTACTGGCGTCCCTTTACCTGTTTCCCAGTGACAGGGCGAAGATAAGGAAGCAGTTCGAGGCACTATCGAATTATGTCTCCAAGGAGAAAGGTGAATCCGCATTAACGATGGCATACAAGGTCAACGCCCTGGCAACACTTTTCGCCGACAGCTGCTCCTTTGAGTTTTCACAGAATTACATGACCGGCGAATTCACTCCCGAACAGATAACAAGCCACACGGCAAAAGGCCGTTCCCAATTTTCAAAGATATCCCTGAAATTTTACGACATAGTTCCGGAGATCCGTAAAGAAGTCGCGACAGTGGAGACTACAGTTAGGTTCCACGGCGAACTAAAGGATTCTGCGAAAGCCGCAGAAGATACCCGTGAAATCCAGTGCAACCTGAAAAAGACCAACGGCAAATGGAAGTTCACCGATTTCAAAGTTGTGGAAGTACTGAAGAAGTAGGATCTAATTAACCACAGAGACACAAAGGCACAGAGATTTATAGTAGCAATCAAATTGCAAGAACATGCCTTGCGGCATTGACTACAAACGAATTAATTGTATGGTAGTTAAGCCCGCAAGGGCTGTTCTTTCTCTTTCATGAATTACTATCCGGTAGAATGCAACTCGGTATAATGATATTATGAAGTTACATTTATTTTCTTCAAAGTATTGGCGCGTATTCATTTCCCATCATTGAAAAAACTTTGTGCCTCTGTGTCTTTGTGGTTGAATTTCAGGTCTTCAAATATTTTCCAGCGCGTTTTCCGGTCAGTGCGCCGTCTTCCCAGGTGAGGACGCCGTTGACCCACACTTTCAAAATCCCCTCCGAAACGCTGTGCGGATCTGCGAAGTTCGCAGTGTCCAGGAGCTTGTCGGGATTCAAAAGGACAAGATCCGCAGCATGATCCGGAACGATTCTTCCGCGGTCGTGCAGGCGGTAAATGTCGGATGGAAGGGAAGTCACCTTCCTTATGGCTTTTTCAAGGCTCATATTCTCTTTCACCATGTTTATGAATCTGGGAAAAGAACCGAAACCCCTAGGATGACTTCTCCCAAGCGAGTAATCAATGGGACGCGCTGTCTCGTCGGAACCGCAGGCTACATAATCCTGGTTCAGGATTCTCCTCAAATTGTCCTCGGACATGCCGGCCGAGGCGGCAGTCGCTCCGGCTGTGTCATCCCTGAGAATTGATGCGCAGACATCCCAGGGTTTCATTCCGGACACGGTTGCGAAATCCGCAAAAGTTTTTCCGAACCCCTTTTCTGCGAACTTCGCAGTCGTGCTGATAAGCCTGAGCGTTTTCCATCTCTCTTCCGGCATACGCCTAAGGGCTTCGACGAATTCTGCGAAGTTCGCAGGATCCTGGATATGCCCGTGGAGTTTAATGTCATCCATCCTGTCGTATGGATCAGGCAGATAGGAGCTGAGCTGGGTCATCGACTCCGTGTATGGATATCTGTCCGCGGTCAGATGGATCCCGTTATGATGCGCCCGCGAAATCCGCCGGAAAACATCGTCTATTTTATGCCAGTTCTCCTTGCCGGCCGTTTTAAGGTGGCTTATGTGGAGTTTTTTCTGTCCGGATTTCGTGACGGCGTCTACGGCCTCGTCAATTGACTCGAGAAGCAGGGACGCTTCACTGCGGAGATGGGTCGTATATGGTTTTCTCGTCCGGGAAAGTTCTTCGAGAAGCAGGACGATCTCCTTTTTCTCTGAAAATTTCCCGGGAATGTAGAAAAATCCGGAGGAGAGGCCCGCCGCCCCGTTGCTTATGGAAACTCCGAGAAGGGTCTTCATGGTGTTGAGATCTTGCAAAGAGGGTTTCAGGTCGCCGTATCCCATGACAGCCGCACGGAGCGTGTTGTGTCCGCAGAGCGAACTCAGGTTTATTGCGGGCTGCACCTTGTCAATCAGCTCGGAATAATCGTCTGCATCGCGCCAGCTTATTTTGACATTGTAGTTCTTGTAGAGTTCCTGAAGGTGTTCGCGGTTGTGCCTTGTCACAGGGAAAACCGAAAGGCCGCAGTTCCCTGAAATCTCCGTAGTGACGCCCTGTGATATCTTCCCGGTGGATTCAGGCGCGGCAATGACTGAAACATCGGAATGCCCGTGGGTGTCTATGAATCCCGGCGACAGGATAAAACCTTTAGCGTCGACAGTTTTCCTCCCGGTTGACGGTAGCTTTCCGCCGACAGCGGTGATTTTCCCGTTTTCCACCGACACATCACCTTCAAACTGCGCCCTCCCGGATCCGTCGATTATGATGGCGTTTTGTATTATAAAGTCATTGTTCGTCATATGAGTGTACTTCGGGAAAGGGGCTTATATAATTTTTAGGCCTTCAATTTCATTAAAATGCTTGTCAAAGGAATAAAGCGCCAAGCCGTCCCTCATTGCATTTGAGGCAATCCATATGTCGTTGACAGGAATCGGACGTCCTTTGTTTTTCAGGCATTTTACAATCATTGCATAATAGTCGGCAGTCTCCATGTTGTGATGAAGAATGTCAACGCGCGGGGTGTCAAGGAATGATTCAAGTTCGGCCCTGTTTGCCTTTTCCCTGTTACCCATCTTGAAACCGGATAGAAGTTCGGCTATCACCGTTATGTCAATACCAATATAGTCGCAGTTTCTGAGAGTCTCCACAACTTTTGCGTCATTGCTCTTGAAAGCCACGTATATGTTTGTGTCGATGGAGATTCTTCTCATTTCCAGACTTCCCCGTCTATTTCTTCGAAAATCTTTATGTCTTTGAGGAATTTTTCACTCTCTTTCCTGCTCCATCCTCCGGCAATGCCATCAAGATCATCGGACTTTCTGAGTTTCGTCGCCGACATATCCCATGCATCAAACGACTTCACGATCATGCTCCCCCCTCGCGAGAAGAATGAGATTCCGAGGCTGTCATCGAGGGTCGGCCAGATGCGCTGGGTGATGCATTGGCGCCCGTTGGCGAAGACTTCCATGATGGAATGATCCAGGTAGATGCGCAGTTCAAGCAGTTCGCCGGGCTTCAGTTCAAACGGGGCTTCCTGGGCGCCGACCTCGGGATTCTCCTCCCCTTTCGGCAGCATAAAAGTCATCGCGTATGTGCGGGGTTTGGCACTCTCGTTCAGCGTTGATTTTCCCATCTCTATGCGAAGCGTTTTGCCAGTCCTGACTAACGTGACTGCGGTTTCCTCCGCAGCGTCTGGAGAACGGCGAACCTTGACTCCGCACTCTGCCGCCTGCATCGGATCAATGGTGACCTGAAGTTCCTTGCAGTCTCCTTTTATTCCTTCTGCAAGAACGTCCGTGTCTGCAGGCACGTCAATGTTCTTCAAGTGCTGCGGATTCTTGCGAAGCGTGTTAATCTCTTCCGCCGGTTCAATATTCATGACTCCGTCTGATCCCATCGAGAGCACTCGCGGCAGGGTCATCGTCGAAGGACTGCCGAGAACCCAGGCCCACATGATCCGCCGTCCCCTGTCATCAAGCAGGGTTTCGGGTGCAAAGCATGTGCCGCCAGACCAGTTCATGCGGTAGTGCGCTTCTGGATGGAACTGCCACTTATCAAAACGCCCCACATAGTAGCGGGCGCCGCGGATGTGACTGATGCACAGCAGGATGTGTTTTCCGCCCAGCATGAACAGATCAGGACATGAGATGTCCTCATTGGGGAAAACATCCGGCATTTCCCGGCTCATCAGTGGACCGACCAGATCCCATTTCGCCAGCGTGTCGTCTTTCGAAGAGTAAAGGGATGCCGCATCCTTTCCGTTGCTTGGATGCCCACCTGAAATAGAATAATAAGTGCCGCCTTCGAACCAGGTGTGAGGATCCCATCCCGGATTTCTCATCACAGGATTCGCTTCAAGCTTTTTGAAGACGTTCAGGTCATCGTCCTGGGCGATGGCAAGGCAGTTGCCTCCGGGTACATTCCTGGCATTGTCGCCCAAGCCGTGGTAGGACAGGACCACGCGCCCCTTCTTGTCGACGAATGCATTGCCGCTGAAGATTCCATCCTCCGGCCCGGGCGAAAGCATGGGAGGGTGCATTTGCCAGTTGATGAGATCCCTCGTTGAAGCATGTCCCCAGAAGTGCTTGCCTCCATCCTGATAGATATAGCCCAGGTGATAGCGCCCCTTGTAAAAGATTGCGCCATTCGGATCGAACGGGTTGCAATCCAGCCCGGTCGGACTGGTGAAGTGATATACGGGCATGGACGCATTGCCGCCATGGGAAATATTTTTCATGGTCATATTCCTGATCCTTCGTTACTGTGGAAGAAGACGTAAAAAAATATATGGTGATAACAAGATATGTCAATCCATGACATTTTTAGAGGAATTCAGTTTTCTATTTTCAGCCGCCCTCACATTACTAATCGTCTCATAATTGTTTAGACCCCGTCGACCTTGCTGTGCCCGCCATAGCCTCCCAATCTTATTCACCAACGGGATAAACCCGTTGGGGTCTCTATTCTAATAGTAAATGAAGGATACAGCCAGTTATTTTTGATGTCCGATTTTAAAAAGCTCGGAGCCAGGCTCCATCCGTTTTAACCCAAACAATTGCGTTAATGATTTCAGAAAATTGAGTCCACATCCATGCATCCATTCAGAACTCTTATTATCTCAAGTTTCTGTTTTCCTGACCGATAAAAAATTATATAACCTTTATACGTCAGACTTCGCAATCCTGGCAGAAGTTCATCACGAGAACGGCCCATTTCCGGCATTTTAGACAGGTTTTTGCATGAGGCATATAGCTTATCAGTGAACTCATCTGCTGCGTCATAATTGTCCAAGGCAATATAGCTCCAAATATCTGTCAGGTCTTCGATCGCCTGTTTGGAAATTATCAGTTTTGGAGGCTTCATTTTTCGAGTTTCTTGCGTCCAGATGATTTTATACCGACAACTGTTTTTTCTGTGAACTCTTCGGAGATTCCTGTCTCGATTTGTTTTAATCCCAGTCGCAGTTCCGATCTAAGTTCAGACAGCAATATCTCTTTTTGCTGGTCGCGATCCTTAAGCAAGCGCAAGCTTTCCCGGACAACTTCGCTCGCAGAATTATAGAAGCCGCTTTTTACTTTCCTGTGCACCCAGGAATCAAGTTCCGAAGTCAATGATATATTCATATTCCTGATCCTTAAACATATGGTTGAGGGAATGGACTCAATATATGATAATAACAAGATATGTCAATGTTTGGCATTTGCACGGATTTAGTTTTCTCAGGAGTTGAAAATAATACACTCCTTAAACTTCCGAAATCCGGGCAAATCTTCAAACTCCCGTTAGGAATAATCCAAACATGTTATAAAATTATCCGTCAATAAACGGAGAATTTTATTTATGGAAGTAATCATACGTCCCGACAAGGAGAAGGCCATTGAACTTGCGGCAAGGGTAATCGCGAAGGCCTTGCGGGAAAAACCCACGCTTGTGCTTGGTCTGGCGACAGGGAACACGATGGAGCCGCTATATGCGAAACTCGCAGAGATGCACAGGAAGGAGAAACTGGATTTTTCGCTTTGCAGGACATTCAATCTGGATGAATATGTCGGTCTCTCCCCTGACCATGAAAATTCATACAGGCACTACATGAACGAACATCTTTTCAAAAAGATCAACATCGACCTGCGGAACACACACCTCCCGCACGGCATGTCTGAAGATCACGACAAAGACTGCGAGAGATACGAGGAGAAAATTGAGGAGTGCGGCGGAATAGACCTCCAGCTTCTCGGGATTGGGAAATCGGGCCATATCGGTTTCAACGAACCTCTTTCGGCGCTTTTTTCAAGAACCAGGGTGAAAGCCCTTACACCTACGACTATCGCCCAGAACTCCCCCCTGTTCAAGAGACCGGAGGAAATGCCGAAAAGGGCGATCACAATGGGTGTCGGGACAATTCTCGAGGCGAAAAGGATTGTGACCCTTGTCGTCGGCAGTTCAAAGGCGGAAATACTCGCAAAAGCGGTTGAAGGCCCGGTCACCTCCATGGTCTCCGCCTCGGCACTGCAGCTGCACCAGAAATGCATTGTCATAACCGATGAAAAAGCCGCCGCCAGCCTTCAGGGCAGAGATTATTACAGATGGATATTTGATAACGAACCCGAATGGGAACAGTTCAGATAAATTTCTCGGACGAGAAATTTATATATGGATAATTCTTGCATGGGAAATGGATAAAACATTCATGCTGTTGCTATTTTTTCTTCAGAAAATAATTTCCCTTCTGAAACGATCGGTATTTTATCATAAAATAACAGGAGGGAAAACATATGCAGACGCCGTTTTATGGCCATGTGAGACAGTACGAAAGCATCAGGAAGGAAATCGATGCGAACATCAATGAAGTCCTGATGAGCGGACAGTACGTCCTCGGTCCGATGCTAAAGAGATTCGAAGGTGAAGTCGCCAAATATTTCGGATGCAAACACGCCATCGGCGTCGGCAACGGGACAGACGCGATCTGGCTGGCGCTCATGGCGATGGGAATCGGCAACGGCGACGAAGTCATCACACACCCCAACACGTTTTTCGCCACGGCCGAAGCCGCCTGGATCGCCGGATGCAAGGTCGTATTCGTCGACTGCGACGAGAAAACACGCTGCATAGATCCGTCAAAAATTGAAGCCGCAATCACCCCCAGGACAAAGGCCATCATCCCGGTCCATCTCTACGGACAGTGCGCCGACATGGCGGCAATCCGGAAGATAGCCGACAAGCATAAGCTCAAGGTCATAGAGGACAATGCCCAAGCAATCGATGCCCGTGGCGACACCTTCAAACAGGGTGAACTTTCAGACGCCGTAGCGACAAGTTTCATCATCCAGAAGAACCTCGGCTGTTTCGGCGACGGCGGGGCCCTCTTCACAAACGACGACAGCGTCAATGAGAAAGTCCGCAAACTGCGCAGCCACGGTTCAGTCAAGCGCGACCACCATTCATATGGCTTCAACAGCCGCCTGGACGATCTCCAGGCCGGCGTCCTCAGCGCAAAACTGAAACACATCGTGGAATGGTCGGACAGGAGAATCACCCTTGCAAAACGCTATACCGAAGGGTTAAAAGGAGTGAAATCCATGACTCTTCCCTATGTAAAGCCGGGATACCGCCATGTTTTCCATCTCTATGTTGTGGAGACGAAAGACTCGAGCAAGCGCGATGCCATGCTCAAGTTCCTTGTCGACAACGGTGTCGACGCCAAGACGCATTATTCCATCGCCATCCACAAGCAGGAAGGTTTCCCCTGGAGCAAGGAATACAAGATCGTCGGTTCCGTTGCCAATGCCGAAAAGAACGCGGCGTCTTGCATATCACTTCCGATGTTCCCGGAACTCACCGAGAAGGAAGTCGACTATTCCATAGAGAAGGTTCTCGAGTGGGATAAGAAGAACTCTTAATTTTTGAATAAAAAAAAGCAGCCGCACCTCCAACGGGGTTGCGGCTGTTTAATTTAAGGACAAGGAATTTCAATTTTTGAACATCCAACATTCAACTTTGAACATCGAACATCGAATTAAAACTGAATTCATTCGAAGTTGGAAGTTCGATGTTCAGTGTTCGATGTTCAAATTATATAAAGTTGCGGCCTTTGGCCGCTTAATTCAAGGACGGGATTCAAATGAAAAAATTCAATGTGATGATAGTGGGAATGGGGAAACGCGGGAAGCATCATGCCGCTGCATTCAATGCAAACCCGAATTTTCAGGTCACCGGGATATGCGACATTGATGCGGAAAAACTCAAAGTTGCGGCTCCGTCACTTGGAAACCCGGCCATCGGAACCGATGCAGCAAAGATGGCAAAGGAAATCAAACCGGATCTATTCTGTTTCTGCACAATGCCGCATATCAGGACGGAGATGCTGAAAATCGCAGTTGACTGCGGTGCGGAAATGGTCGCCTTCGAGAAACCTGTCGCACTTAGCATGAATGAAGCCCTGAAGCTGAAAGCTCTTATCGACAAGAGCGGGATCAAGGCTGTGGTAAGCCATCAGCACCGCTATGGCGTCCATTACCGCAAGGTCAAGGAAATAGCGGAAAGTGGCGACCTCGGCAGAATTGAAATGATTTACGCGAGCTCCACCGGTTGGATGACACACATGATGAGCCACATGATCGACTACATGCGCTGGTATAACGGAAACTCCGAAGCTGAATGGGTTATGGGACAGGCTTCAGGCAAATCCAAGCTCAGCGACAACCATCCTTCCCCGGATTACATTGCCGGAGTCATACAGTTTGCGAACGGTGTCCGCGGAATAGTCGAATGCGGCGCCGGCGCAGCGGATCAGCCAGATGTTGCGAAATGGTGGGGTAAAAACCGCATCTGCGTACAGGGCACTGAAGGCTTTGCCGAAGTCCTTACAAACGGCGGATGGCGCGCTGTCACCGCAAAAGGTGTTCAAAATGGCGATGGCGCCATGAACTATGATATTGACATGCCTCCCTACATTCAGGAAATGGCTGACTGGCTGATAAACGGAAAAGTCCACCAGTGCAATTTCGCAAACGCCTTCAAAGGCTGTGAAATAGTCAACGGGATCATCCGTTCCTCACTTCAAGGCGGACAGATAAAGCTGCCCATCTGCGAAGGCCCGGATGAAATCGCCGAACTCAAGGCAAAGCTTCCCGAAAAGAAAGCCATTGCAAATGAGTTTAACAGAGCCGAATTTCCCGGCTGCGAATAAATACAAAAAAACAAGGTTTAATCCTCCAAAGACGGCTCCCGCTGGAATTCCAGCCGGAGCCGTACGTTTTGAGTCGGCGGTTTCGGAGTTCGATGAGCTCAGTCGAACCGCGAAACCTTCCTACCTTCGGCAATTTGAAATTACCTCAGTTACCAATCGTCTCGAAATAGAATAGAGCCCCCAACGGGTTTATCCCGTTGGTGAATAAGATTGGGAGGGCTAGGCGGTGCTCGCCCTAGCCTCCCTCAATCTCTTTCACCACCGACGCCCCCCGTCGCTAAGATGCTATGGCGGACACAGCAAGATAGGCGAACAAGACTCTCGCTTAATATTCTTTCCCCAAGTTTGTATTTCATTCCAGATTTTCCCATATCAACATGATATAAATTCCTTAACCGCCATGTCCATATTCCTAGCAATGGCAGTGCAGATTGCCTTCAATGTCATTGCGTCAGAAGATCTCCGTACTGGGTTAATGAACTTTAAAATGGTTTCCTCGCAGCATTATTGTATACCAGCATGGTAGGGTTTTCCCCCATGCCATGGTAGGGTTTTCCCCCATATTCATTACCATTATAAATATTATTATAAAAATCATGAAATGAGGTTGTTTTATTCATTTTTATATAAGATTAATAATTATTATTATTTTATCAATAATCATTCTTGTTTTTATATAAAACACGAGTACAATAAAAAAAGCACTTTGTTTACTATTTCAGTACTATATCTGGCATCCAAAAATCATATAAAAAAAAGGAGCGCTTTAATGATGACTGGTAGAATAAAAAACCCTGCGAACTTCGCAGTGACGCTTACCTCCCTGTCAATGGGAATCGGTTTTTTTACACAGAGATGTGCTGCCGGCACGGTCGAAGGAAGAACGCTTGCTTCCGGGAGGATGGCATTTCTTCAAAGAGAGGAAACAGTCCAGAGCCCAAAGGAAATCACGGAAGGCGGGCATAATAGGCCGGGGAGGCTCTCATGAACAGACGCGAATTTATCAAGAACAGCTTGGGCTGCATGGCGACAGTGGTAGTCGGCAGCATGGTTCCCGGATTTCGGGTAGACGCATCCACTTCATCCGTAAAGACGCTGACAATCCACATTACGGACGCGTTGAAGGATATGGTTACGCATAACGCCATAAACACTGCGCAATGCCATTTCTGGATCTATAAAGTGACAGCGGACAGCATAGACATTCCCGCCGAATGCCCCGGACCCACAATCGTGACAACTGCCGGGGATCTGATAACATTGACCATAATCAATGACCTGGATGAGCATCATTCATTCTTCATCCCGGGAATGTTCAACAGCGGTTCAATCGCCCCGGGAGCAACGATAACAAGATCCTTTACCGCCAAGACTTGTGGCGCCCATCTCTACTATGACAACCTGAATGAGCCGGTCAACAGGGTGATGGGTCTGCACGGGGCGCTTATTGTCATGCCCAAAGTCAAGCCCGCAGGACATAGGTTTACACCGTACGACAAGCCTCAGGCCAATGTGCAGAAACTTTTCGATGATTTCGGATCAAGCGAGCACTTTCCCGGCCTTGCATGGGAAGAGGGGGATTCGACACCCTGGTCTTTAAATCCTGCTGTTGTGAACTGCCCTCCTTTCAGGCAGTATGTATGGCTGACGCACCAGGCAAGCCCGAACCTGTTTGCCGAAGTGGCGAACCTGCCTGCAGGGCAGATATATGGTGCCCAGGCTTTTATGGACGCCTTCCTGAGGGATCCGTTCAGCCCTACCAGGGCCAACAGGATACCGCAATACTTCACCATCAACGGCCAGTCCGGTTTTTTTGCGCATTTCAATCCGACGATCACCCCAATGGGGCGTGTAGGGGAACCGGTCGTGGTACACATCCTGAATGCGGGGCTATGGACACATTCCATGCACCTGCACGCCAACCACTTCTATGTCACGTCTGTAAACGGGGAGGTTCAGGAAGATCCGATATGGCTTGATGTTTTCGACGTGCATCCCATGGACAGGGTTGACTATACGATACCGTTCATGAGGCCGCCTGACTTGGGGACGCCGAGAGCCATAGCGCTTCCTGAAACGCCGCTTACGGCCCTGTCGGGGGCGCCGGTGTATCCACCAATCGAGGAATTCAATGTTTTCATGCCGCCGCTTGGAACAAAGGCACAAGACATTGACGGCAATGATGTCGAGCTCGGGCAGAGGATGTCCCCCATGTGCTATCCCATGCATGATCATTCGGAGCCGAGTCAGACGGCCCAGGGCGGCAATTACAATATGGGGCTGAATGATCAT
>JBAZRS010000106.1:0-458 GCA_041662825.1 Victivallales bacterium
GAGTCTCACGGCGTCCAGCGCCGACGGCCATTCAGCCACGCCGGTAAAGACATGGTATGAGAAGTCGATTGCAATATAGTCCTTGCCGGGCGCCTTGGCGGCGAACGCCTTCTGGAACGCAAGATGCGTCTGGCTCATCGCCCAGTCTCGGAATGCGATGAACTTGTCCTTCGCGTTCTTCATGACCCATTCGTGGCGCTCCTTGAAGCGGACCGGCGAATTCGCGGCCGAAGTAATCGGAACCTTGATGCCCGACCATTTCTCAAACTGGCGGAATGTTTCGTCGTCGCTGGTCAAGCCCAGAAGCGCTTCCTCGGCCTGCGCGGCGTTCATCCTGTCGTCAACAGGCATTGCCAGTGTCGGCGACCACCAGCATTGGCCCGTCATCCAGGAAATTCCGGCAACCGCAGGATACTTGCCATATCGCTCACCAATCTCCGCCGCCAGTCGGCTGTATT
>JBAZRS010000106.1:503-11061 GCA_041662825.1 Victivallales bacterium
ATGCCATGGATTTGATATTGGGAATATCGCGGAACCGCCTGCGTTCTGGCGTCCTTTCGCGTTGACATTGGAAACCCCGTCGGCCCCGTTCCATATGTCGTAATGGGTAAATTCGTGAAGGCGCGATTCCGGCAGGGGATTATTCGCCTGCACATTCAGCACGAGCTTCAGTCCGTTCTTCTCGAACATGCGCGCCATCAGGGCAGGCAGATCGACTTCGTAGTTGTCCGGCGGGAAAAGCCGCGACGGGAACTGCGCACCGCGATACCTGTATATGCCATAGAAGAGAGTGGTGTCGCCGCGGTAGCGCATGTACTTGATGAGATTGCTTACGGCGATGTAGGCATGCCGGTAATATTCCTCCATCTTGGGCCGGTCCTTCCAGTTCGCAAGTTCGCCCCTGAACTTCTCAATGCCGAAGGAACCGAGACTCAGACCCCCGTCCTCCGTGTGGACACCGAGCTGACGGCCGGCCGGGGCGTCGAGCGCCGGCAGATCCCCGACCACTTCATACATCGTTATGCGGCGGCAGCTTGCCGGATCAAGCACCGTAGTTGTGTCGGGACGGCCATAGTAATGGGCGTTTTGAAAACAGACCGACACCCACGGTGCCGATGCGAAATGCGCAAGACTCTGCGTCTTCATGCTGTTGTCATGAGGAAGGAATGAACCCGTAAACACACCGGAGGCCGTTTTCAGCACCGGCTTGCATTTGCCGTCCGCAGGATCGTCCTTCGGCTCGATCAGGTATTCGCTCATCGACATGTAGGGGAGATCCGGATATTCGATCTCAAAGACATAGGCCTTGCCGGGCTCGGTGCGGAAACGGACGCCGAACCAATCCCCTGCATGACGGCTGGCGGCACCCTCTTTGTCAAGCTGCTGGTAGAAGTCCTGGTAGGAGAGCGTCTGACGGTAGGAACCCTTTTCACCTTTCACCACCTTTGAATTTCCGGAGCGAGAATAGAAGTCGTGGCCGGGATCGCCCTTGGTGAAATCTACTTCGTCAACCTTTTTCAGTTCCGGCTTCTGATTGGCTTTCGCCTTGGACTGGGATATCTCTCCTGCGACCGCCAGTTCGGTGGCGCAATGGTCGAGTACCTTTCCGCCGGCGTCGAGGGCGTCGACCTTCAGTTCGTAGACAGCCGCCTTCATTGGAGGAAGCGAGAGCTTGCGTTCGAAATCTCCTGTCTGTCCGTTCTTTGCGAAGTCCCCGGACTTGACAATCTCCTTCGTGAAACAGTTCGTCAAAGTCCATTTATACTGTTCGGGAAACTTGAGGGTTGCGGCCGCCGGCTCACCCATGCACGAGCGGTTCTGTCCGTCGGCAGTGTTCACCTGCAGCCAGAACTCATTGCCCTGACGCCAGCGCAGCATGAATGGATGTGCGTTGTATTTGTTTTCGTGATGGACTCCGGATACGACAGTAGAGTGCTGCGGATCATCGGGACTGACCCACGCCTCCACTGTCAACGCCTTGAATTCGCGGGAGGCTTCCGGCAGATCCGCCTTGACGCTTTCACCGCCGCTGAGATGAACTGCTGCGCCGTCAACGCCGTCGCATTGCGTCGCCTTTGCAGAGCGTACCGCCTTGAGACCGGCGCTGGAACGGTCGATGAAGAAGCCGTCCTCAATCTTGTTGAAGTCCAGCCATAGGGCGAGTTCTGGATCAGCGGGCTTCAATTTGCCTCCGGCGTAATCGGGCTGGGCGCCCGGCTTGAAATCCTTGCGCTCGTCGAAATGCGCCTTCAGCTCCTCGGAACTCAATGCGCGCCTGTAGAGGCGGACATTGTCGATGGCGCCACGGAAAGGCTCCTGCGGCCCGCCGACGCAGACCGTTCCGGCGCCTTGCAGGATTATGCTTTTCTTGTCCGGGAAACTTTGCGAGGCGACCTCTTTGCCATTCATATAAAGGCGGCAGGTGTAGCCGTCATATGTGCCTGCCAGATGGAACCACTTCCGGTCACGTTTAGAAGCGGGGACGCTCTTCTCCGGAACAGTCAGAACCAAGGCTATTGGCTCGTTGTCCATATAGATGGGCTCATCCCTGTCTGCGGGAGCGATTCCCAGACGAGTGAAATCCTTTTCGTAAAGTTTGCTGAAGTCAAAACGTTTGTCCGCAGTAACCTCCTTCGCCTTTGACCTGTCGAGTCTCGGAGGGAGCGAGTCCTGCTCAAGACGCATGGTGAAATAAATGTCCATTTTCCCCTCTGTGCGCCATTTGTCCGCCGACTTGGCGGCTGTTATCCTGCCGGGGAAAGTCGTATAGCCGTTCGCCCACACCCTTGGGTCGCGCGTGCCGGTCAGCTGATAGTTTGCGGATTTTCCGAAATCGAAGGAGAGCCTGTTATCGCTGCTGATGAGGTTGATTTCGAGGACATCCCTGAACAGCAGGGTGCCGTCGAGATCCATCAGGTTGCCTGTGATCGGGCCGCGTTCGTCGCTGCCTACGAAGCGCATTGCCGAAGGCCAGAGATGGACTGGAAAATTGATGAAGGGTTCCGCCGCATCGGGTTTCATTGCGGAGAACGAATACGAAAACCTGACCTCCTTGTCTTTGCCCACCTCAATTTTCTGGCGCACGGCGATATTGTCTTTTGTTTCACCTTCCAGAGTTATGAGCGTCGAATCGTCGCTGCGCAATTCAATGTTGCCTTTGACCTTGCGGTAGAAGCGGTCACTGGAGTGGGACTGCGACATGATCGCCAAGGGGGCGATTGGAATCCACTGGTTCTGCGCACAGACCGGTGAACATCCGAAAGGCAGGACCTCCCCGGTATTGCTGACGAAGAGGCGGTTGCTGGCAAGCGGCACGGTCATCCAGGAGTTATACCGGCTGCAACCCGAATAGGGCCGACCGTCGATGGTCCCTGCGTTTTTGGGAGGTGGAAATTGGGATTTGAAACTGCTGCGCGCCTCGTAGCGGGCCTTGATCTCGCCCGGGGCAAGAGCCCTGTCGTACATTTGATATTCGTCGACTGCCCCATGATAGGTTTCATTTCCATCCCCTCCTATTCTCACGGGGGCGCTTATCGGCTTGATCGCTTTAATCCCGTTAAACTTCCTGGTCCCGGCGCGTTCGCCGTTCACGTAGAGAGTCACGTTCTCACCGTCATAAGTTCCGGCGAGGAAGATCCAGTTGCGCCGCTCGGGATAGGAGATGTGGTCGAAGCCGGGCTTGCCGATCGTCACACCGCGTCGCTCACCATCGGAGGCGGTGATTCCGAACCATACATCCCAATTCTCCCTCAGGCGCAGGGAGAAGGATGCGTCGTCAACCGAATCCTTCATCGGCGCGGAATGGGCGACCACCTGGTGTTTGATCTCTTCCGGCGCGATCCAGCAGGAGACCGTGACGGTGCTCAGCTTGCGCCATTTTCCGTCGAGTTCGGCGTTGACATATGCGGCATGGCCCGAGAATCTTACGCCATAGGAGTCCACACCGTCGCTCTGCAACGCAGCGTTGGACATCCTGCCGTCGTTCCGGTTTCCGGATTTGTCGGGTATTGTTCCGTTATCTACTTTATCGAAATCCAAATGTATGAATGGAGCTTCTCCTGCTGCAAGTCCGAGACAGATCAGCAGAAGGCAGATTGGAAGCGTCGATTTGATCAGCGATGCAGTTCTCATTTTAATCTCCATGTATTTTTAATTTGAATTATTTTGTATTTTCATTGGATATAGAACAGAGACCGTAGTTAGAGCCTGCTCGAAAAGGTATAAGAAAAACACCCCTTGCGGGGTTAACTACAAACAAACACATTAATTTTGAGGCTAATTCGTTCGTAGTCAAGCTCGCAAGAGCTGTTCCAGGAAACCTTTTCGAGCAACGTCTAGTCAACGGTGGATAATCTTGAATTTGACAATACGCTGGTTGCCGGAATCTCCCACATATAGGAATTCAGCGCCGTCCACGCTGGCGATGCTGACACCGCTCGGTCTGCTGAAACCTGCTCCTTCGGTATCGTCAATGCCTGCGTGCTTTCCATAACTCATCAGCAGTTTGCCTTCCGGAGACAGGCAGAAAATACAATCTTTTCCGGAATCGGCCACCCATACATTGCCCTTCTTGTCGACAGCCAGGTCGCACGGCTTGGAGAATTCGATTTTCTCGCCGCCGCCCTGGGGATCGGTTCCCGAGCGCCAGATGACCTTGCCGTCAGTTGTGACCTTGCTTATCGCAAGCAGCTGGGTGGATGCAAAAACAATGTTATGGTCGTTGTCGAACTTGAGGGAGTAATATGCCTCCCATGGCGCGAATGTCGTCCATTTGCCGTAGAGAGATTCCTTGTAATCCAGGAGCGTCTTGATTTTCCCGTCAGGCGATATTTTCTTGATCGACAGTCCGGGCCATCCTTTGTTGTGGCCTTCTTCCACTATCCGCATATAGACGCTGCCGTCAGTATCGGAGAGGAGCCCCCATACAGGGACGTTGGGATTATCATATAAAGGTTCGGCTGGGAATGTTCCGGCATCTTCGAGTTTGCCGTCTCCGAGCTTGAACCGTTGGAGCCTCACCTCCTTGCCTTTCACTGACGAGGTGAGGATCGTCCCGTCGGGCGCGAATGCCAACGCCTTCGCATTCTTTGGAAAGTTTCCGCGTTCACGCATGGAATCATGTCCGGGCTTTAAGGAAATAAGCTTGTCGTGGGCGCCTGCGGCGAAATATATTTCACCGTCCGGCCCGGAAATCATAGGGCCGTTTCCGGGGAAGAATGAAGGCCATAACGTAGCCCTGGGGACTGCAACAGTGCCCGACTCCTTAATAGAAACGGCTACGCCTTTTTCTATGGTGAATTTTTTCAGACTGTCGGCCTGGGCTACGAACATGGTGCTTTCAGGGCCAAAAGCCAGAGCCCGGATCGCCTGTCCGGTTTTAAGTGTGGCTATCGGTGCATAGACATCGCCTTGCAATTCAAAGAGGGTGAAAGAGCCGTCTTCAGAGGCGACTGAGAGAAGCCTGTCTTTGACCGCAAGCTGCACCGGGCCCGATGCGACGGGGATCATGCATGACGGGGAGGCTGTTTTGCCTTTGGGGAAAACCTGCACGCGCTTATTGCCGGTGTCAGCCACGTAGACCGTGCCGGCGTCATCTTCGACGACAAGGCCGGGCCTGTTAAATGACCCGGGCTGGCTTCCTTTCCGAGTGGCTGAATAGACCCATGAATAGTCCTGAGTACATGATCCCTGCAGCACAAGACGGCCTTTTGCCGAGATGTAATGGAATTCCGCAGGCCATGGAAATTCTGTCTCCATGCTCTTTAGATATTTGCCCTGCCTGTCGAAAATCGACACGTGCCCAGATTTCATCAGGAGGCATGTGGTCCCGTCGTCCGCTACGGCTACCGATACGTTGTCGGAGCATTTCCCACGGATGTCGCCAATTATTTTCTCGAATTGCAGCGAGGGCTCCTCCGCGGCGGAAGAGACGGCGCACACGCACGCAAGCATCAGCGCTGAAAACAGGAGATGTTTCATCTGCATCATTTTAACTGCATCCTTATTTAGACCTTGTTCGAAAAGGGTTCAGGCACTTAGAAATTCGAATTCCCCAAGCTTTGTCGCGAGCTTTGTCCGAAACTTTGTCGATTCTCTTCTACTTCTGCGTCTTTTTTTCGACAAAGCTCACGACAAAGCTCACGACAAAGGTCAACAAATCCGCCGATTCCGGACGCCTCCTGTCGGCAAACCTTTTCGAGCATGCTCTATTTAGAGGCTATTTTCAGGTCGCCCGGATCGCTGATCGACATCCAGAACCCGTTGCCCTGGGACCCTGCGTGGATCTTGACCATGATCTCGTTGCGCCCTTCAAGCAGTCTTACCGGAATTGAATATTCATTCTTGGCCGGAGGTCCGGCGTGGGTGAGTACATTGTTGAATATCTCCTCGTTGTTCACCCATACCTTGGCGAAATAATCGGAGCCGAACCCGATCTGCGCATCCCTTGATTTCGGGCAGTCAAGAAGGCAGACCGCATACCCTATCACCTTGCCGTATTCGCTTGTCAGTTTATAGAAGTCCACATAGTCGCTTTTGATTGTCGGACGGAACCATGAGATGTTTTTCCCGCCCAACCCCTTGTAGGATGCCGAAAAATCGCGGCTGATTTCGGGGAGAAGCTTTGCCTCCATTTTCTCTGCAAGTTCTTTCGTATCCCGTGCGTCCTTGATCCCTTCAAACGGGCCTATTGCCATCCAATCGCTCGCCAGAAGATCCCTGGGTGTCGCCTCCACATTCAAATAGATGACGGCGGCATCAGAACCGGCTTTTTTCGAAAGCTCGATCCTGTGCGCTCCTGCCGCGAGCGACAGCGGTTCAAGGCTTACGAGTTTCCCCCATGAAACGCCTTCTTCGGAGACTAGCTTGTTTGCAGGTATCTCTTTCCCGTCAACTTTTATTGTGGGCGCCGCGAACCCGTTGCCATTCACATACACAAGCTCCAGGCGCGAACTTGAACTGAACATCTCCTGCTTCGGGATTATCACCGAGTCAGCAGTCCAGCGGAACGCCTGAATCCCGCTGAGCGCAGGAGCAAGCCTGGAGGCATCCAAGACCTGTGTCTGTTTGGTGTCTGCAGTGACAGATCCCCTGAGAGCGGGAGCGAGCATTGCCCCCTTGGGTGCCGCAGGCGCCTTTTTGAAATACAAGCCCGGAGGATATGCATGGAACGCATCGTAGAGCTTGGTCAATTCAGCCGAGAGAAGGATATGCCTGGCCGTCCAGACCCTGCCCTTGCCCACCGCATCCTTGGCTTTTGCGAGCAGCTCTTCCGTCCTCTTAAGCTCGACAAGGGAGATGTGAATCAGTGTCGTTTCCTGATTCCTTCCTGATGCCAGAACCTCGGAAAAGGCTATCTGCTTCAGCAGTTCCGCCTTCATGCTTTCAGGCGCCTCGGCCTTGACTTCCAAAATTTTGACATTCGCCGGCCCCCCTTCAAAGGAGCGCAGTTCATACGGAGCCAGAGTCAGTTTCAGAGTGCCAGACTCAACCTTCTGCTTCTCTTTTGTGGAGAGGCGGACAGGCGAAGGAGAGCCTTCGAAACGCAGAGTGGCTTCGACAGGCTGGTCAATGCGATTGACGACATAGAAATACATCTTCTTGTTTTCCACGCCCTGCCAGACCGCGACGGGGTCGGCATCCCGTTCCACCGGACTCATGCCCATCACGGGAAGAGAACGGTATTCGGCGATGAACGGTTTCAGGTACTGCGGCTGCTGCTGGTCGTAACCGTGGCTTCCGTCGCTGATCGATATGACGTTACCGGCTGCCATCGCGTCCGCGTAACGGTCCATGCAATGAACGCCTGCGGGACTGACGACTCCGTTCCCGCACAGGATTTTATTCTGTCCTTTGAACGGTTCGTTGTAGCCGACGGATTTGTTCTCGGAAACGAAATTGCCTTCGAATGACTCGGCATCCAGATGCAATACGTTGCATGTGCCTCCCCCTTCCATTTCATGCGCCGTGGCGCGGATCGCATCCATGTCCGAGTTCTGATCCCTCCCCACGGCTGCGCCAACGGATGTCTTCGCCCTCGAATAGGAACTCGGGTAAATCACCACGTTCTGGACAAATATGGACGGGTTCTTATTGTAGAGTTCCGTATCGACGCCCGCTTCCTTGATGAGCTTTTTCCAGGTTGTGTCCTTCCACTCGGTCACCTTGTCGTAGTCCCGGTCATATATCGGACCATAAGCTGATATGTAGAGCTTTAGATCGGGCCGCGCGTCGGTGAGGATTTTCGCCAGGCGGCTGTGATAGGCGTAGATCTTTTCACAGCGCCAGTTCACCCACTTGTCATAGGCGTTTGCCATCAGCCACTCGTAGCGCTTGGCGAAACGGTCCGGGCCTGTCGATGTGACAGGTATCTTGACACCAGTCTCCTTCTGGAAAAGATCGGTCGTGCAATCCTCGTAACCCCAGTCGATCGAGGCGACAGTCTGCCAGCCGCCGAAAACCCAGGACATCAGCCTTACGCAGACTCCTTTGAACGCAGGTGAATCCTTGTATCGGCCGGCAATTTCAGAGACGACCGAAGCGGCCCAGTCCTGCACGCCGGGATAGAAGACATTCCAGTAAGGCTTGTTGAGGGAATTGAGTGAGCACTCACCTGTCTTTGAGACGGCAAGCCAGGGTTTATGAGGTCCGTTGTCTGCAATCGTTGCTTTGCCTCCGAAAACCTTGTCCATGTGCCGCTGGAACGCCCGGTTCGGCGGGATATGGAGTTCGCCTATCATGCCCATACCGTATTTTTCACAGACAAGAAGCTGCAGGCGGACGATGTCCTTTGCGACAGGATCATTCAATGTCTGGGGACCGACCAGGGCATATCCGGGCATATCCGGCGCCGCATAGCCTTTGGTGGTCTTGCTGGGCCAGAGGTATTCCTGGTAATTTCCTATGGTCGGCTGCCAGAAGTTGCCGCCCAGCGACCTGTAATGCATTCCGAAGCGGTTCAACGCCTTGAAATAATTGTTCCAGCCGTTGCCGTCCGGCGTCGACCCGTAGTGGGTAGTGAAACGTATATTCTCCTCCTGATATCCCCCAAACGTGCGGCCCTTCAGATCGATATTGAGCCCTGCGGGAACACCGTCGAGTTTGTAGATGCGGATTTTTGCCGCGGCAGACTTCATTCCGGTCTTCCAGGTCTGGAAAAACATTCTTGGTTCCTGCTCCCTCGGATAAAAGTAAAAGAGCTGAGTCTGCATTTTGTTCGAGAGCGAATAAATTCCGCCGGATGCGTATCCGAGAGTGAGACAATAAGGATTCAAATCCTTTTCCAAAAGGGAAATGACCGTCACACGCTCGTCGTCATCGGGATAATCAATTTCCGCCAGATAGAGGTCCTGGACACTGGGAAGCTTGAGCTTATATGCGAACCAGTCCGCGTTCATGTTGTACCCCTGGCGACCCTTGTCACCCGACTCGCGGTATGCGCCGAACGGCGCATTGATTACTTTTGTTTCGTCGGAGGCGTAATCTGGAGACTGCCTGGAACAGTCGATTTCCTGGATGAGTTCGCGCTTGGGCTCCTTGTCAAGTTTCGGGGCGTTTTTCACATCCACTACAAGGTATTGTATCGTGCGGTCAACAGGACGACCCTGCTTATCGGTGAACTTCACATCGAAAGAGCCTTCCTTGCCGTCCGGCAGTTTTACAAGTTTTTCAAAGATGCCTTCCCCTGTGGGTATTTCAAGATTTTCGGACCAAACTGATTCTTTGGAGTTTTCCGGATATGCCGTTACTTTCACAGTCTGGGCTTCTGCTCCTTTTCCCGCAACGAGCTTGAGCGAGAGACCTTCCCCTTTCCGGATGGCCGTGCAATCGCCGACCAGTTCGGTCCTGACCATTCCGGTGATGTCCTTGGCTTTCCTGAACTGCATTTTGCTGATGCCCGGTATGCCGTAGGGTTCCGGCTTGCTGAGCCTCAAGGTGTGTTTGCCGGCAGACAGGTGCACATTTATCATCTTCTGGAAATCCTTTTCCGGAGTCCATACACCGCTCGGAATGGGTGCATGAATCAGTCTGCGGCCGTCGATGATCAGGTCAAAGGGGGAGCTGTTTCCCTGCAGCCAGAATTCCCACCAGCCCGCAGAGGGAACATTGAACTCGTAGTCGAATTCCGCGAACGCCCATTCACGGAATGCGTTGTTCTTCTTGATGTTCTCAAGCGCCTTGCCCTCCTCTTCCATCAGATAGGAAGAGGTGAAATCCCTGGGCTGAATTTCGATCACGTTAGCCGCGGATTCATCCGCATTGGTTACCAGCCCGCCCAAGCACATGGACATCACCAGCACCGCGATTTTGTTTTTCATTTTGCCCTCCATATTACTTTTATTTTCTGAAAGATTGCTTCTTACCTGATCTAAATAAATTCCAGCCCTTTGATTTCTTAATTTCCCCTTTTTGGTACAGGAGTGGAATATGTTTTTTTAAGAATCTCCCAATCCATCTGTCCGAACTGCACAAGGCGGGTTGGCATATATGAATATTCGTGTTCGGTCCGTAAATCCCCTTGGACACTTGACGGTGTCCGATAGCAGTTGATCCGGTCAAATAACCGTTGAAGCAGTTCCATCTTCAGTAGCTGATGCGCGGGAGAGTCCCATAAGTTCTCAATTTCTCCGGGGTCGGATTCGTGATCGTAAAGCTCTCCACCGTGTTTGTGATCATAGTAGACTATGCGATGACGGTCTGTCCGCAGGGCATTGATCCTCTTGCCAGGCTCAAACCAGTCATATTCCGCAAGCGCCTCTATCTTTCCAGTTGCACCTGCATTATTAACCACGGACAGGAAGGATGTACCGTCAATATCGTCCGGCATCGGGAGCTTAGCTATTTCACACAGAGTCGGATACACGTCGACCGATTCGATTATTTGTCGGCGTCTTTCCCCTCTTGGCCCTCCGGGCATTTTAAAAATGAAGGGGATGCGATGCAGGCATTCGTAGATGCCAAAGTTTTTGTGGAACAAACCATGCTCTCCGGCAAAATCACCATGATCGGCGGTAAAGACAAATACAGTATTTTCGTATTGGTTGTTTCTTTTCAGCCAGTC
>JBAZRS010000106.1:11071-11803 GCA_041662825.1 Victivallales bacterium
TCTATCGCCCTGCCGATCTCCATGTCGATACAGGTAATCAGCGCGTAATAGGCGGCCAGCACCTTTTTCAAAGCCTTTGGATCCGGATCAGCCATGGGATAGTCGCAGCCATTGCGGAGTTTCTCAACCATCCACTGCGGCTTGCCGGCGAAACGCCGCTCAAAGTAATCGACCGAACTGGCTGGCAACTCAATGTGTTCGGGATCATACAGGTCGAAATACTCCCTTGCGGGCCGCATCGGCGCGTGGGGTCGTTCAAAGCTCATCTTTACAAAGAAAGGACGCTCATCGTTCCTTGCTCCCTCAAGATAGGCCAGCGTCTCGTTTCCCGTGTATGCCTCGTTGCTGAACTTATAAGGGAGATCCGCGGGCGCAATACCGGTGAGACCTCCAATACAGCCCGGCCGGCCTGTGCCGTCCTCGTAGCATCCTGCTACTCCATTTTCTTCAAGCCATTTGAAATAATGGCAGGTCCTTGGATCATTGGGCCAGGCATCGGCCAGGTCAACCAGTCGGATGTGTTCGTATCCTTCCTCCAGCCAGTTCCGGGGCACATGCGCCTTGCCCAGCTGAGCCGTGCGGTAACCACTTCTCCGGAACAGTGCCGGGAGCGTGTCCGAGTTCCGGACAGGATATTGAACCACCCTGTTTCCCTGGATGCCATGGGTATGCAAATATTGTCCTGTCATAAAGCTCACACGTGACGGGGCGCAGATCGGATTGTTGCAATAT
>JBAZRS010000107.1:0-10071 GCA_041662825.1 Victivallales bacterium
TCCCCTTGTTCATATGTATGGCGAATTTAAGCTCCTCCGGCGCCCTCACCCGGAGATGCATCATCGCGGAAATGACTCCGGGAAGGAGGATGTCCGGATAAACGACAAGCCCGTCCGGTCGCTTGGGCGAATTCCAGAATTCCAGGAAGCGTTCATATCCGTAGCGCTCCATCTGCGAACCCTGCACCCAGCTGTCGCCCGGGGGAATTTTGATCCACTGATCAGTAATTTTCATCTTGTTCAGTTTGGCAATCTCAATGAAGCACTCTGGAAATTTTACAGGATTTTCCGGAAAAGATGTAATCAGTCCGAGTGAACGGCATCCTTTTTCCTTCAGGGCCATTATGCTCTTTTCGGCAAAATCGTCCATCCTGCAATTCAAGTCGGAGAAACTAGAGACCGGAATGGGAAGACGGGAAAGCCAGTTCATCCGCGGCTTGTCTGCGGCAAACACGACAATTCCCTGGTATTTCTTCCTTTCCGCAAGCCTGAGCAGCTCATCCCACGGTCTGTCACGCTCCTCGTCAGCCCTGGGATCAAGGAGGGTCGCATACCGCACACCCTCTTTTTTCAGAAGCATTGTAAGTTCAGCATATACCAGGCGGTAGAAGCTGAGGTAGTCAGCACCCATTATGTCGATTCCCAGATAGATGGCTGCCGAACCGAGCACCGAGGGATTGCCGCTCACGAAAGTCCCGCTGCGGCGCTGCCGTTCGACAAGCCCGTGCCCGGCAAGGATCTTGAACGCCTCATGCACCGCGAGCGGGTAGGTGTTCATCTGGGCGGCATACTCCTTCGTCGGGGGAAAACGGAAGCCGGGCTTGAGCTCGCCCGATCTTATCATCGCCTGTATCCTGTCAGCAAGAATTATGTGCGCAGGAAGGCCGAAGCCCTTCTTCCCTGCGTATTCTCCAGAAGTCAATGCCGCATCCATAATCCATGCGCCCTTTTTAATAGAAATATGCAATAGAATATAATAGAATTATAAAATAGAATTATAACATGTCAAGTTCTGTTTAAAATAAAAATACTGAAAATTGAAAATAATCTTGACTCACGGAAGCAAAGTGATATACTGACTACATTATGAAAAAATTCAGAAGCATAACGAAGTTCGAACAGTTCACCGATTTCCTCGAGAGCCAGATCGCAAGCGGAGTCTACCCGCCCGGATCGAAAATCCCCTCGGAACGGGAATTGAGCGCGCAGTACGGGCTTTCATACGTCACTGTGAACAAAGTGATTTCAACGCTGGCCAGCAGGAACATTGTGAAGAGGCGCTACGGCAGCGGGACTTTCGTGACATCGCCCCTGCTAAGCACAAACACAAAGACTGTGGCGGCCGTGATAGACACCCAGAAGGAAAACCATCCGCCCTTCCCATTCGTCCTTCCCTCCTACTTCCAGCAGAAAGGTTTTTTTGTCACGATCTTTGAAATAGCCCAAAGGGAAAGCCTGATAAGCAGCCTCGGCAATTTCCTGAAACAGAAACCCAAGGCGCTGCTTGCGGACGCCTATTCCATTTTCCCGTTCGAGATCCTGGATCAGGTTTCAGAGGAGACGAAGCTTGTCTTCATCCACAGGTTCGAGAGGGAGGAGAAATGCGACGCATCATACATACTCCTCGATTACGAAAAAGCCGGATACATGGCGGCAAAGCGCCTCATATCAATCGGGAGAAGGAATATCGCCATCCTGACCTTCGAACTTAGGCCGGGCTGGACATCGTATCTCTTCGACAAAGGAACAGAAAAGGCTTTCAAGGAGCACGGGATGAAGCCTGCCGTCAAGGTCTTTTCCGAAAAGGTCACAGCCAAGCTCGAGCATAAATACTACAGGGAGCTTTTCTCTTCAAAAAACCGGCCCGATGCGGTGATAGCCCTCGGCGACTGCAGGGCGGTTCCTGTTTTCAACGTCCTCAAGGAACTGAAGCTGAGCGTCCCTGAAGATGTCGCGATCATAGGATTCCAGGATTCGCCATGGGCGTCGGCATATGACATGACATCTATTTCGAGGAATGAACCTCTGATCATCGAAAAGGCCTACGAGGCGGTCGAATCAAAGGAAAACATAGAAGTAACAGTAGATCCCGTGATGATATTCAGGAATTCATGCCCTTAGTGTCTTTATTTCACAGTTCTATGTCTTGAGCGTATATAAAATCCGAAATTCGAAGCACGAAATTCGAAACAAACTCGAAAAAAATGAAAATAATAATTCTCAAAATAATGTTTGAAACATTTGGGATTTAATTAATTTCTAATTTGCTTCGGATTTCGATATTCGAATTTCGAGTTTGGGTTGCGGGCAAAGCCCGTTTAAACAAGGAACCACTATGATCAGGTTTCTAATTGGAGGCCTCCTCTGCGTTTTCGGGATTGAACTGTCTGCGGCCCCTTTCCCTGAAATCCCCAAAAAGTCCATGTACTGGGAACCGCTCTCCCTCTGCACAAAGGGCTGTGAGACTGCTGCTGCATCTTCCATTGTTAAAGGCTGGGACGGAGTCGGACTACTGATACTCGACGGCGGAAAAAGCCTGGAGATACCTGTCGACATCAACGAGGCGGGCGCAAGGAAACTTGAGATCTGCCACATTACGGGCGGAATCTTCAGCCCCCTTTCCGTAGAAGTGAACGGCAAACTCCTCGGAAAGACCGATTCGGATCCTTCCGCTCCTGCCGCTCCAGTGATATCCAGCTTCAATCTGCCTGAATCTCCGGGCGGACAGATCATGCTGAAACTCACCCCGCAGGGAAAAGGCACCCTTGCCCTGGCATACGTCCTAGCCGGAGACGCGGCGACAAGTCCGCTGCCCGACGGAATATGGAAAACAGAAAAGCTCAGGGACGGAAGGATCAAGTCGAAAACCCTGATCCATAAGGCCGCTTCATTCCAGGGGCTGCTGCTGATTTTAAGAGCCAGTCCAGGCGCCGCCCTTTCGATGAACGGCAAGATTCTCGGGACGGTCCCCGAAAAAGCGGATTCAGTCCGCATCGAAGCGCCATGGGATGAAATGAAGTTCGGGATGAACGAGATGGAAATCGCCCTCCCCTCCGGTTCCGACAAATTCACGGTCGAGAGCTCGATGACACTTGGATACCGCTTCTTCAGCAAAATCCCGCCCGAGATGGATCCCGTTCCGGGTCTCAAGGACTGGCCCAGGGTGAAAATCACAAACGGCATTGTGAAAATGACGGTCGCAATTCCGGATCCGGAAAAGGGTTATTACCGCGGGACAAGGTTTGAACAGGCCGGAATCATAAGCTCCCTTGAATGCGGCGGACACACATATTTCGCGGAGAACGCGGTTGAAGGGAGGAACCCCGTGGCGAACGACCATGTCGCGGGCCCGGCCGGGGAATTCTGGGAGCCTCTCGGCTATGACGAGGCCGAAACCGGCGGCACCTTCATCAAGATCGGCGTGGGTCTGCTCGAGCGTCCCTATGACAACAACTATTTCTTCGGCTCCTCATACTGGATTGCCAGGGCGTTCCCGTGGGATGTGAAAATTTCAGATGATTCCATCGAATTCAAACAGGTGGTTTCCGATCCGCGCGGCTGGGGCTACGATTACACGAAGAAAATAAGCCTTCCCCCGGGCAAAACCGAACTCATCATAGGGCATTCCCTGAAAAACACAGGCTCAAAAAGGATATTCTCGAGCCACTACAGCCACAATTTCATCGCGCTGGACATAACTCCGCCCGGCCCCGACTACGAGCTGAATTTCGGCTATCCGTTCCGCATCCTCAAAAGAAGCGCCAAAAACCATTTCATCGTCAACGGAACAAACGTCAAACTGAAAAATTCAGACACCACACACACCATGATTGTCCCTCCTTTCAATGCGGATTCTAACTGGTTCACAATTTCAGTTCCCTCGAAAAAGGTGTCAATCCGCGTCAACGAAAAATATTCTCCGAGAAGGGCCGCATTCTTCCATAACGGCGCCGCAATATGCCCGGAATCCTTCTTCCTCATCGACATCGCACCGGGTGAAAGCGCAGAATGGATCCGGACATATGAATTCGGAACTGTAAAACATAAATGATCCAAAGGAAACAGGCTGTCGGATGCGCAAGTGCAGAATCACATGTTTTCGCTGAAATATTATGAAGTGGGAATTTGCCGTATTTCTTGATTTCAGCCTTGTCTTCGCCATGTAAATTTGATATAATGTAGTTACGGTATTTGAAACTTTTATTTTTTATCTTAAAATAACCGGAGAAGATGATGAATAATTTATTGAAATCCCCCCTTGCAAATATCGCAAACCGGACAAGACCTAACGCATTCACCCTTATTGAGCTTCTTGTGGTAATCGCAATCATAGCCATTCTTGCGGGGATGCTGCTGCCGGCATTGAAGACCGCAAAGGATGCGGCCAGGAGCATAAGCTGCATGAACAACCTGAAACAGGCGGGAACGATTACATCAATGTATGCCTACGACTATGACGGCTACGCCCCCGCTGGCATCAACGACAACCAGCGTTCCTGGTACCAGCAGCTGTTCCTGCAGACATACCCCAACATAGACATCAACAACGGCACGCAGCGCGCACCATACCAGAAGCCGGGCAGCCATTTCCTGCTCTGTCCGTCCGATCTTAACCCGGCGGTATATGATCTTGCATGGAGCTATACCGTCAATCTTGTCGTCTCGCCCTTTGTAGATATCCCTGCCGGAACCTGGTTCCAGGATAAACCGAAAAGGATTGACGCGTACAAAAAACCGGCGCAGGATTTCCTGGCTTATGACGGATGGAAAAAAGGGTCGGGCGCGGGAATCGGCGCCAACATGAATTTCTTCGGCTCAAACCATCCATACTGGATAGATCAGCGCAACACTTCCGTGGGTGCGGGATATCTTTTAGTCCACGGAGGCAAATTCAACATGCTGTTTTTAGACGGCAATGTTCAAGTCGTCAAACCTACGGACATATACAGCGGCATTAACTCAAAGCAATACTGGGGTGAATAATTGATTTTGCCGGAATGGCTGATCCTGTTTCAAACTTCTCTTTAAAATCAAAGGCAATCTAAAATTAAAAAGGAATAGGAAAAATGAAAAAACACTGGTCTGAACACAAGCGAAAGAACATTTCCGATTGCCGATTTCCGACTGCCGATTTAAAATATAGAAATAGGTTTAGAAATGCCTTTCCTTCCAATTCCTCGCCTTCGTCAATTGTCAATTGTCAATTGTCAATCGCCAATGCTTTCACCCTTATCGAATTGCTCGTTGTCATTGCGATAATCGCAATCCTTGCCAGCCTGCTGCTGCCTTCGCTGCAGAAGGCCAAGGAAATGGCCAGGCAGTCGGAATGCGCCAATAAACTGAAACAGATCGGCAATGCCGAAGCGATGTATTTGATGGACTGGGACGAGTATATTGCCGACAGGAAAAAGGTTCCCCTCCCATATTCGCAGGCGGGCTGTGCTGAATATGTCAAGATCGCCGACTATCTGGGCTTCGACTCCTCCAAGAGCTGCAAGCCCATGGATAAACAGCCTGCGGGCAAATTTCTCACATGCCCGAATAACCCCATAGGGGTTTTCAACGGGAACAATCCCTCATGGTGCCAGAACGCACATGTCAACACCAATGACAATTCACCTGATCTCGGCAGGACCTACAAGATCACCGAATTCAAAATAGCGCCATGGTCGAAGATCATTTTCATGGACAGCAATGACGCAGGCTCCACCCGCCTCAAGTGGACGGAGTTTTACATAACCGGCAATATTTCACTCCGCCACGGCGGCACGAAATTGTCAAACGGAGTATGGCTGAAAGGCAAAAGCAACACCCTTTTCCTTGACGGTCACGTACAGGCTCTCGGAGCCGAGGCATTTCCAAACATACCGGAAGCGTACCCGTTTCCGCTGGCGTCCAAATTCCTTATGAAAGACTCGCCCGGAGCTAATCTCTGAGTTCAGGCTTTTATTTTTTCATTTTAATTCATATTTCATTTCGCATGACGGTATGATTGCATTTGAAGCATCCGTATTTAATTGAATATAAGGGGGGGATGAAAAATGATGACCTTATTGGAAAATCACACGCCTGAACACAAACGAATGACAGATATGGGGATGCGGATTGCGGAATGCGGATTACAGGATGCAAATCGCAAATCAAAAAACAGCATTTTCTTGACTTCCAATTTCTCTCAAATCCGCATTCCGCATTCTACATTCCGCAATGCTTTCACCCTGATCGAGCTCCTGACTCGCCAAGGCATAGCTCGAAGAGCGACGCGCTCAATTAAATTCACTTTAATTGAGCTCCTGGTGGTAATTGCGATCATCGCAATTCTTGCGGCGATGCTGCTGCCCGCACTCAGGGCGGCAAAGGAAGCCGCAAACTCGATCTCCTGCATGTCAAACCTCAGGCAGCTCGGATTGGGCACGGAAAATTATCTTTCAGACTATAACTCGATCTATCCGCCCTCTATCGTGGTGCAGGGAGGGGGCTCGTCGTTCCCGAATGCTCTGCCGATTAACTGGCAACACCGGATCGACGAGTATGTCACCAGGACATTCAAACCTTTCAATGTGGACTGGACCCTCGGTTACAATAATACACAAATGATACCTGTATGGGACTGTCCGACCGATTTCGCCACTTACACGAGACAGTGGTATGAACCCGCCAACATCAGCTACTTCGGCAGCCAATACATATTCAGGCCATGGACTTCGGCCACCGGACACTCGGACGTAGGCCCCGCAAAACCCATCGGCGTAAACGGCAACGGCAAGGGGCACACCATCGCAACGCAGATCCAGAATCCGAGCAAGACACTGATGATCGGACACTGGACACACAGCACATTTAATCCGGTCTTTGCACCCGTCCTGACCAGTTACCTCCACTGGAATGGTTCGTGGCGCTGGTCGGTCATTAATAACTGGCGGCCTGAAAACAGCGGTGGCGGAAGCATGCCCGGCTGGTTCCACAAGCTCCACGGCGGCGCCGCAAACTATCTCGCAACGGACGGACATGCCGCCAAACTGAAGTACACCGAAATCGCTGACTGCGTAAATCCGGGTTATGGATACGCCTCTGGCGAAATGTTCTTTGTTCCGCCTCCGGAAACCAGCGTTGACTGGTGAATTCGGGAACTGTAACTTTCTTCAGGAACGCCACCCCTGGTCGCCGTAGGCGCTGCCAAAGGCAGGAAAACATCCTGGTGGCATTTATTATAATGTAGAATAGGCGTCTCGCCTGTTTCTTATTCTTTGTTAAAGCAGTGAGACAGGCGAGACGCCTGTCCTACGTTATATTATTCAAAGAGCCGGCAAGGATGTTTACCCGCCTCAGGAGCCTGTCGGACTTAGGTTTTATGTTTGTAGTAGCTCGTGTTCGCGCGTTCCTTAAGGAACCTGAAAACCAGGAATAACGCGCAAATCCGCCTCAGGCGGACTACTACCAGCAAATTCAACCGCTGTCACGCCCATTTCTAAGTCCGACAGACTCCTCAGGCGGCGCCAAAGGCGACCAGGGCCGGCGTTCCAACTTTGAAATTACTTAACGTAAATGTAACTCGGGGTATCACCCCGAGGCAGTTCAATTTCGGGATAGTATCGCTCCATAGGCGGATAAATCCCGAGTTGCATTAAGATAATAAATAAGCCATTACATGCGATGAGCAAAATCCAAATTTTATTCTAAACACAATGTGTACAAAATGAAAAAACCGTGATATACTCACTATATGTTGGAGTTAAAATTAACATGAAAGTAGCGTTTTAAACATCTGTGAGGCAATTTCAAAATTGCCTCTTTTGAGCTGATTGCTTAAGTTGGTGTTCATCCCGTAACCACGTTGGCACGTGGAACGTGACTCACGCGGCGGCTTTCCGTGTCCGCCGTCTTGTCAGGGCGTAGCCTTGGCGAAGACTGAAGCATCTTAGCGAAGGCGGAAGCGTGTCTAACCTGGAGAATACGAAGACACACTAAAGTTGTGAACACCAACAAGAGATATTCCCGCAACAACATTTTCTTGTATTTTGCAATCAGCTCCTGTTTTTTGAATTAAAACAAAAAGATTGATGAATAATAAACCTGCAAAAAGGAGATCACGATGAAGAAGACGCTTGCAATGCTGATGATGTCAGGCTTGTATGGACTTGGCTGCAGTTGTTACGGCGGAAATAAATTGTTTGACGTACCCGATTTCAAGGAACTTCCTCCTGCCATAAAAGTCATATCTGAAAAAACCGATGCAGGTGTGAAGGTCACCGAGTTTTACATGGCCGGCGCCCCTTTCAACGGCAAACCGACAAAGATATATGCGTTCTACGCCGCCCCTGAAAAACCGGGTAAATATCCCGGCGTTGTCCAGCTCCACGGCGCAGGACTGGGCGTCCTGACGCCTGATTCCGCGATCTACTATGCGAAAAACGGATACGCCTGCATCACCATAGACTGGTGCGGGCCGGCGAAGGAACGCAAGGAGCCGCGCAAGCCTCCTTATTCCGAATTCGAAAGCGCGGGAAATCTCGCACGCCCCCTGCCCGAGGCCGACAAGGCAAAGGCGCCGCCCCACGGATGGAAGACCTTCGGAGCCGAGGTCGACGGCATCACCAACGGCGTGCTGTTCGTCCGCCGCTCCCTGATGTTCCTCCGCAGCCGCCCGGAAGTTGATGCTAACAAGCTCTGCCTGTCGGGAATGTCGGCGGGCGCGCATCTGTCGCTTCTCATCATCGGCCTCGAACCGGAACTGAAAGCCGCCGCAGTCAAATACGGTTGCGCTTTCATAAGGGATCTTCCGGGATTTTTCGGCGGTTACTTCGGCCCCATAGTCATGACCTCCAAGGCGGAGCAGGACGCCTGGCTTGCCGTTCTGGATCCGAAACACTACATGAAGGACTGCAAGGCGAGCGTCCTCCTGCTTTCCGGTACTGACGACATTTTTTTCTGGATGCCAATCGTACTTTACACCTATCGCGCGATTCCCACGCCGAAACGCCTGATCATGCTCCCCAACGACAATCACAGCCAGGTGGGCAACGAAGTGATTCCGCTGCGCTATTTCAAATCCGTATTGGGCGAAGCCCCTGCGTTTCCGGAGATCAGCGGACAGAACGCCAAGAAGGACGGCGACAATGTTTTTCTTACAATGAAAGTCAACGCCCCCTCCAAACTTACCAAGGTGGAATATGTGTTTAGGACGATGCAGGCGAAAACCTTCTGGTTCGGGCGTGATGCAAAAGATCCCAACAGGGCCGCCGTGTGGACGGTTCAGCCCGCAGTGGAAAAGAACGGGAACTGGGAACTGACAGTTCCGGCGCCCAAGGAGGGAGACCAGTTGGTGGCATACGGAATGGCGGAGGACGAGACCGGCGCAAAAGTCTCATCCGACACCGTTGAGATCCCGGAGTTCCCGGCCTGGCGCGGACTTAAGCCTGCGGCACCCGCCCCTTCAGCCAGTGCTGCTCCCCAGAAATCACCTGCTGTTCCACAGGCTCCGGTGGAAGGTGAGAACATGTTGGTGGATCCCTCCTTCGAAGAGCATGCGATGGGTTTCAATTTCGTCAACGGCCCCCACTGGGATGATACAAAGGAAAACGCCCACTCCGGAAAAACATCAGTCATCGTGCTTGGAAACG
Source organism: Victivallales bacterium (assembly GCA_041662825.1). Lineage (GTDB taxonomy): Bacteria > Verrucomicrobiota > Lentisphaeria > Victivallales > GWF2-50-93 > GWF2-50-93. The sequence goes on from JBAZRS010000107.1 coordinate 9,621, forward strand.
ATAAACAGTACCTGGCCAGGGGGCTTTCCGTTGTCGGCGGAAACAAATACAATCTCATTGTCCACTACAAGGGCGTGCGCGACGGACTCAAGGGCCGCATGCAGATCAACTGGACACGGAAGGACAACAGCCTCATCAAATGGGATATGATAAACCCTTCCCTTCTGACGGAATACGGAAAATTTGAAATGCCTGTCACCGCCCCCGCCGATGCGGTCACGGCGCTTCTCATCCTGGGAAGCGGCTCCAGTCCTGACGACAATATCTGGATGGATGATCTTTTCTTCGGCACAGTAAAATGATTATCACACTGTTGACAACATAGAGAGGTAATTGCAAACTCGTATTTTGCAGGAATTCAGAAGCCAGAATTCAGAATGAAATTCAACTCAAATCCGGATTTGTTCTGAATCCTGACTCCTCTCCTGAAACTGCCGTTGGTGTTCACAGC
>JBAZRS010000107.1:10081-11800 GCA_041662825.1 Victivallales bacterium
TTCTTTTCTTGGCAGTTTCATTATGATAAAACTGGCGCCGCGCCAGTCGGGCGCTGAATTCTGACTATATTTGAAATTGGATCAAAAATTTAACAAGGATTGAAATGAAGAAAAACATTGCGCTGCTGGCGATGTCCGGAATGTTCGGACTCGGTTGCTCTTGTCTTGCCGGAAATGATCTGTTTTCAGTTCCCGACTTCAAGGAACTGCCACCCGACATAAAAATCCTGTCTGAAAAAACCGATGACGGGGTGAAGCTCACCGAGTTTTACATGGCCGGCGCCCCCTTCAAAGGCAAGCCTACGAAAATCTACGCGTTCTACGCAAGGCCCGAGGCCGACGGAAAATATCCGGGCGTAGTCGAACTCCACGGCGCAGGCCTGGACGTCCTCAAGCCTGATTCGGCAATCGCATATGCGAAAAACGGATTTGCATGCATAATGATCGACTGGTGCGGTCCCGCAAAGGGGCGGAAAGTTCCCAGGAATCCGCCGTATTCCGAGTTTGAGGATGCGGGAACTCTCGCAGCCCCGGCCATCGACCCGAAAACCGGCGAGGCCGAAAAGAACAAGCCCTGGAAGGTCTCGCTGCCTGAAAACAGCGGCATTACCAACGGTGTGAAATTCGTCCGCCGTGCATTCATGTTCCTGCGGAGCCGTCCTGAAGTTGATTCGGGCAAACTCTGCCTCTCGGGAATGTCGGCGGGTGCCCATCTGTCGCTCCTTGTCACAGGTGTTGAACCGGAACTCAGGGCGGCGGCTGTCAAATACGGACGCGCATTCATAAGGGATCTGCCCGGTTATTTCGGCGGTTACTTCGGACCGATTGTCCTGACTTCCAGGGCGGATCAGGATGCATGGCTTGCGGTCCTTGATCCGAAACATTATATAAAAGATTACAAGGCGAGCGTCCTTATTCTCTCCGGAACCGACGACATATTCTTCTGGATGCCCGGCGTACTTGCAACCTATCGTGCGATCCCGGGCGACAAACGGCTTCTGATGCTCCCCAACGACAATCACAGCCATGTCGGCAACGTGCCGATCCCCCTTTCCTGGTTCAAGTCAATCCTGGGCATGGTGCCTGCATGGCCGACCCTAGCCCGCCCTTCGGCTAAGATCGAAGGGGACAAGGCAGTACTTTCAGTTGACATTACAGGTCCGACTAAAATCACCAAGGCGTCTTTCTGGGTGAAGCGCATGCCCAAAGCCACATTCCGCCACGGCATGGGAGAGAAGGACAAACCTGAGACACAGGTGAAATGGATCGAAGTCCCCGCCGCCGCAACAGATTCTGTTTGGAAGGCCGAAATACCCGCTCCTGCAGCGGACGAGCAGGTCGTCGCCTATTCCATGGTCGAAGACGAAAAGGGCGTCAAGGACTCCTCCGACACAGTCGAACTGCCCGACTATCCCAAGTGGCGCGGACTTTCCGCTTTCGAGCCATGGGAGCAGAAGTTCAAAGCCTCAGACTTCAAGAGAAGCGAGCTGACAAATAATGCTATGGCCGACAAAGTCCGCAAGGTCGGAAATCTCCAAGGCCTCTCCAAGGGTGAGAATGGCGCACGCGCCACCGGCTGCTTCGAATATGAATTCTGGGTGCCGTGCAACGGCTGGTACGAGCTGCTTGTTCCCGGCGGGCACGGAGTCGAGTTTTTCATCGACGGCACCTACGTATTCAGCGTCGAAGGAGACAAGGTCGGTACATTCTGGCTTGAGC
>JBAZRS010000108.1:0-11794 GCA_041662825.1 Victivallales bacterium
CTCCCTTTAATGTAATAGAGATTCTTAATGCCGCTCCTTTTGAGCTTTTTATAGATCTTGTCGTAGGCATCCCATTTTTCCCTGTGCTCGGCCAGCAATGCGGGTTTGATCCATGCGTTTGTATGCGGGCGGTCCTCAACCATTACTATCGGCGTTGACGGATGCGCCTTGCGAAGAATGCGGACAAACGGTTCGGTGCGTTCCTTCACCATTTCCAGATTCATGTTCGGAAGAGCGTCAAGGATATATATCTCCGCTTCAAGTTCGGCCACCAGGTCTGCAAGGCATGATTCCATTTTCGCCTGGCCGGAGAAACCGAGATTTATGACGGGCATGTCCAGCCATCTTCCCAGAATTGAAGGATGAACCATTCCCGAGTGTGATGCGTATGCCCCGTGGACAATTGATGTCCCGTAAAACACCAGCGGTTTTCCGGAACGTGGCGGGACAGCCCTGAACTTCGCGTCCTCCGGCACGCCTATCTCCACTTTCTCCACCGGGTTGCGCAGGGGAAGATAAAGAATAAACCTGCGTTTAGCAGGCTTCATCCCGTTAATAAGGCACTGTTCGGGATTGCGGTTCTTGACTTGATGGCCCGCCCCCACCCAGCGCCATTTGCCTCCGAAGTCGGTGTAAAGGTCAACGCCGCTGAAACCGGCCGCCGGAAAATTCATTTCACCTATCTGGTCGGTGGCGAGTTCCCACCTCGCGTGGATTTCGGGCGCATCCGTTTCAAACAACGCCGCCATTCCGGTGGCGCTCCGGCTCAAATTCCAGACGCCTTCGGGAACAATCTTTTCAGCCTTTTCCGGAAGCCGGTCGAAATATTTGACCGTGTCGTCCCAGCCTTTTCCCTCAATACCCCAATCCTGTATGTCATGCCATTTAATCATTTGGAAAATTCCTTTCTATGCGGATTTCGCAAAATAACTCCGACCGTAAGTTCCGTTGTTGCCGATAGGATAAATATTTATTTAACTGAGGTGATTTTAAAATGGAACGCCGGCTGTGCCTCTTGCGTTAAGAAAATTAACGCTAAAGACGCAATAGTCGCTACAGCTAAAAAGAGATTAAGCTCAGACAAAGCCGGTTAATTCAACGTTAAGGAATTTCAAGGTATATGGAAATCCATCATTTTATTTTGATCTTTATCTTCTGCGAATTGCGAGATTCGCACATGGATTGCGGCAATTTATTGCCGCCTTTAATGACGGAATTTATTCCGTCCCGTCTAAATGCCGCGAAATAAATTTCGCGAGACAAGGCGGTAATCAGTCTACGCTATTGATCCGAAAGATAATCACCTGTCAGCGCATATCTGGAGGTGAGATGCTTTAGCCTCATATTCATAATGCAGGGCATTTTCAAAACTGCCTTTTTTGAGCTGATTGACTAAGTTGGAGTTCACGGCTTTAGCGTGTCTACCCTGTTTAATACGAAGACACACTAAAGTTGTGAACTCCAACGGGCGTATTGCCATGACAAGCATTTTTTGTATTTTGAAATCACCTCAATGCAATTATGACAGAATCTTTTTTTGACATCTGATTATCTTTCGGAGCAGTAAGAAGCAGCGCCCGATGCGGCAAGTTCCCACACTCCAAGGAGCGTTGTCACGCTCGTAAATCAAAAATCCACTCCACAATAACGCTCAGATTATCTTAACTTCGGTATTCGTCATTCGGCTGTTCGATATTCGATTGTTCAAAAGTTGCGGGTGCAGGTATTGCAGATATGCCGCCGGGCACTCAGGATGGACATTCTTCCGTTACGTCCTCAGTGGTCCGGCGGATGCAGGCGTGTTTTTATTTGCCGGCCTTTTTGGCTTTTTTCTCAAGCCGTTTCTCTTTCAGGGATTTCGTTGCCGGCTTTTTAACATCCTTCTTGACATCATGGCTTTTGCTCATCTCTTTCTCCTTCTGTTTTTTCAGGAACGCATTATTGCGTGCTGCCTGTCATAATATATGGCTCTAAAATGTAAATTTACAATTACCCGAGCCAATTTCAAAAGTAGTCAGAATTCAGAATTCAGAAGTCAGAATTAAACCGAATTTGAGTTCAAATTCAATTCTGTCTCCTGTCCGCCGCGGCGGATGACTTCTGAATTCCTAGTTTTAAAATTACCTCACTCTTTTTACCTTGCACGTCCCCCGAGCATAGGGATTTTCTTGAAGATATCGAGGCACTTCGTTTTGAGATTGCCCTTTGAATCCGAATTATCAGCTCCCCCTGAAGATATTTTTTTGCCTGTTTTCAGGTTGGTTCCGCATGAAATGCAGATGACTGCGGCGGCATTGCTTATCAGCTCCTGGCAGTTTGGACATGCCTTTTGCGCTTCTGCGGGCGCCGCTGCTGCTGCCGATGCCACCGGTTTTGCAGGGGCCGGTTTTGCCGCCCCCTCAGTTCCGTGCGGCTGGCTTTTCCGGACTGTAAGACTGGGTTTTGCTGCTGCTTTAGCTATGATAACCGTGGCTCCGCATTCAGGGCACTCGGCCTCCAGCCCCATCCAATCGTCTTCAGCCGTGCAGGATGCGCTGCAATTGCTGCATTTTGATAAAAAACTCATCTTCTAATTTCTCCTTTTTCCAGATAGATGTAAACAGGTGATTCCAATCAGAGGTTCCCTGAATTATGAATACTCGGTCTTTTCCGCCACGCCCGGCGGGCACTTTGATTTCGCTACTATAACATTCAATCAATTCATGTCAATTCCATGATGCTTATGCATTGGCAGGGCATCAAGATAATGGCGCGGTGCAAGCCCGATCCTTGTCTTGAACAGCCGTGAAAAATAGTGGAGATTGGCATAGCCCAATTCAGAGGCGACGTTTTTTATCGGGTCACCTTTGGCCATGCGGTCGGCTGCTGTTTTCATCTGGCACTGCAACTGGTAGGCGCGGGGGAAACTGCCGGTACGCTCGCGGAACAGCCTGCGGAAATGGCTGTAGAACACCCGAATCATTTTGTGCAACACTTTGAACAATTCGTGTATTTTACATATGAGTTTAATATTATATACTATGTGAAAGTCATAATCAAATAATTCAAAATGATAGGCGATACGGCAGAGGAAAACAATTCAAGATCATGCCTTGCGGCTTCCAGCCGCCTATTTCAAAGTTTAGGAATTTCAAAGTTTATGGACAGTTATTTTCTAAACTCTGAAATCCATCTTCTGCGAATTGCGAAATTCGCACTTGGAGTGCGGCAATTCATTGCCGCCTTTAATGACGGAATTTATTCCGTCCCAGAAGTAAGGTAATTCCGCGAAATAAATTTCGCGAAACAAGGCGGTAACAAGTTCCCGCACTCCAAGGATGCTTCGCATCAAGAAGAAAAAGTCGCGGCCTAGGGTCGCCCAATCAGAAGATTCCGCCTAAAGGCGGGACTCCAGGCGCTTTTACAGTGCAATTTATGCGTGAATATAAAGTTAAGGCGCTGGGAGTACCGGCTTTAGCCGGAATTTTAAGAGCCAGCAAGGTGCTGGCGTTCCGAAAAAGTTGCGGCGCTTTGGCCGCCTAATTTAAAGGACTGGAGAATGGACAGGCTAATGGACTGGTTTGGATCCGACGTTTATGAGTGCAGGCTCTCCCGCATAAGACGTTTCTGGGAGGGGGATGGCAGGATTATGGTGACGGTTGATTCGTCAAAGGACAGCTACCGTCAGGTGTTCGATGAGGAAAGGATGCGCAGGCTGGCTCCGGGGAATCTTGAGGCGCTGGCGCGATCACCCGGCTGCAATCTACCGGCCTTCTTCGCAGACTTCGGCACCGTATCCACTGCAAGATACTGGGGAGGCAAAACATTTTTCCCGAACCCGGAATCTCAGAATATCTTTATAGACCCAGCGGCACAGACCCTCGAAGCCGCACTGGTACTGACAGCGAAAGCCATAGACGATCCTGAGATGGACGCATTCAAAGCTCTCCGCCTCTTCAGAAAACTTTCAGAACAGTTGGAAACGGACAGGCTCTGGTTGCGCACTCCCGACTTCCAGGGCACGCTGAACACCGCCGGATTAATCCTGAACCAGGAGGAGATGCTGATGTCAATGTTCAGCGAACCGGAAACGGTTCATAAGTTTCTGGACAAGATCAGCGATTTCCTCATAGGATATTTTCTTTATATGAAGATGGAGACCGGCAACCGGATTTGCGGGAACATATGGCCGTACACTTTTCTGCCGTCGGAGCTGGGCGCATCTTTCACCGAGGACATGATGCCGCTGCTGGGTCCGGACGAATACAGGGAGTTCGGCATTCCGTATGTGGAAAAAATGTCGCGTGCATTCGGGAGCGTTCTCATACACTGCTGCGGCGAATGGGGGCGTCACGCTGTCAATCTGAAAAAATCATCCGCCAGGATCCGAGCCATGGAATTCCATTACCCCTTCACGAAACTTGAGGAGATTGAAATTCTTTCAGACACGACCGTGTTCGTCCCATATGTGGCGATCGGGCATGATCAGGTCAAATTCAGGACAGTTACGGAATATTATGAGCATCTGCTGGAAAGCAGCGACAGTAAAACCCGCTTCTGGTTCCCTTTCACCGGAGAATCCGAGGAAGCTCTTGCCTTTGCCCGCAAATACGGCTTCTGAATTATGCGGCCAGGGGCCGCAACTTTTGAACAATCCTTCGACAAGCTCAGGACAGGTCGAATATCGAACAGCCGAATATCGAATTACGAAGTGCAGATAAGGTAATTTTAAAACTCAAGAAACGGCTCGGACCTGTCTTCGCCAAGAAGCTTTGACAAGGTGCGCAATCATCGCCATCCATGCCCGAAGCAGGCGTTAAAATGGAGGGTTTTTATCTTGCCCGTCGGATGACTGAGGTGTCAAAACCGCTGTTTGCACAGGTTTAGAGATTCCCTCTATTAACTGAAATATCTTCCAATTTCATGAACCTTAAACAAGAGGCATGCAAAATATGTTGCATGAGCTGTTCGGAAAGACGTTATTTGAAATACGGCCACGTATGACTGTGATGCGACTTGATAAAGACACCCATAAATATTATATTCTTTTATGAAAATCTAATTGGGGAATTGTTTTATGATCCGCGAAATAATCGTCTCAGATAAAGTGAACCTTATGTTTCCATTGCCAAAAAATTACCTGCATAAAAAACTGGAGGTGATTATTTTCCCGGTAGATGAGAAAAAAGAAGTCATAAAGAGGAAAAAGCGTGTTGCTGGCATGGCAAAAGGTATGTTTAAAATGTCTAAAGATTTTGATGCCCCCTTGAACGATTTCAAGGAATATATGCCGTGAAAGAATACCTTCTCGATACTCACACCTATCTATGGTTTATATCAGATGATCCCCGATTAAGCCGTTCTGCCCGCAAATTAATTGAATCTGAAGGTGTCTTTTACATAAGCATGGCGTCTCTTTGGGAAATCACAATTAAATCAAGTCTTGGTAAACTGAAAATCAAGGATCATGACATTAGAGAATTGCTTGAGAAACAGATTGTTTTAAACGATTTCAAGATATTAAATATCTCACCGTCTGTTCTAGTTGCACTTCATGAATTGCCATTCAAACACGGAGATCCCTTTGACAGGTTGATAATTGCGCAGGCCTTGGAGGGGAAAATGCCGATAATTGGAGCTGACGGCATTTTCAAATACTATGGTGTTGAATTGATATCTTGAGGCATGCCAAAATTCCTATCAGTTTTTGAACTAACATAAATCCTTCCGCACAAGATTATCCACCAGGAGCCTGTCGGACTTAAAAATGGGCGCATCTGCGGGTGTTATAGCTTGTAGTAGTCCGCCTGAGGCGGATTTGCGCGTTCTTCATGGTTTTGAGCTTCCGTAAAGAACGCTCGAACACGAACTACTACGAGCAAATATCCTAAGTCCGACAGACTGCTAGACGATGCCGACTTCGGGATCGAACCAGCTGTGCACCGGGTTCAGGCAGCTCGGGCCGGAGGAGTGCTTGGGAACACGATCCATCTCTACCGCTATCGCGGTTACTGGAAAATCGGGTGGTGCTTCAGGAAGCCCCCTCAGTCTGACTCCGTGTGGCAACGTTTCGAATTCGATCGGTTTTCCGGTGGCGACAAACCGCGCCGCGACAGGCTTGCAGCTCAGACGTCCCAGTACAAATTCGGAACCCACCCAGTTGCCGATCAGAAGGTAAAGAGTTTTGCCTTTGACGGTGAACTTTCCCCAGCTGCCCCAGCCGACATCGGCTCGGTCGGTGGCGTAGATGGCCTCGCCATTCCGTCCGAGCCAGGCGCCGACTTCGCGCAGAATCCGCTGCGACTCGGGCGGGATGACGCCGTCTCCGTCGGGTCCGACGTTCAACAGCAAATTGCCTCCACCCTTCGCACAGTCTGCCAATGTCATGATGACTTGACGCGGACTCTTCCAATTCTGGTCGCCGCGATGATAGCCCCAATTCTCGTTCAGTGTGATGCAGGCTTCCCAGTCGCGGTCAGGATCCTCGGCCTTCACGTGCTGTTCGGGGGTGCCAAAATCCTCATCTGTCCTTGACCGGTTGTTGATGAGTATGCCGGGCTGCAGTTCGCGGACCATGGAATTCAACTCTGCCGAGCGCCAATTTTCCGCATCGTATGGCCATGGAACATCGTACCAAAGTATGCTGATTTCTCCGTAGCGTGTACACAGTTCGCGGACCTGCCCGTGAACATACTCGACGAAACGCCACCGTACATCGGGATCTGTAATGCCATGCCCGTCGCCATCGGGATGATGCCAGTCCATCAGCGAAAAATATAAGCCGGCCTTCAACCCTTCCGCCCGGCAGGCGGCAACGTACTCGGCGACAAAGTCGCGCCCCGCCGCAGTCTTCACCGAAGTATAGTCGGTCAACCGGCTGTCCCAGAGGCAGAACCCGTCATGGTGTTTGGTGGTGAACACCATGTATTTCATGCCCGCCTCCCGCGCCAGCCGCGCCCAGCTGCGAATGTCGCAGCGCTGCGGTTTGAATCGGGCGGCGAGTTTCTCGTACTCCCCGACCGGGATGTTTTCGCGGTTCATGACCCACTCGCCGCGACCGGGAATCGAGTAGAGCCCCCAGTGGACGAACATGCCGAATCTGGCGCTCCTGAACCATGTCTTATTGTCCTGACTGTCTGCCATCCCGTATTTATTCCTTTCGATATTTAGGATATTCCGCGAGGTATTTTGCCATGATTTCCTCAGATGACAAGGCCTGCCTGTAAAACTGTATCTGTTTCAATATGCCAAGGAAAGTATGATATGAGGGGATTTTAGATCCGCCTCCGAAACGCCAGACGGCGTCCGCTGCCGCCGGCTTCATCTTTTTTGCATTGATCGCCCCGCGATAACGGCCATTCTCATATATAGAGATGTTTTTGCCGTCGTTGGTCAACGTGAACATGTGCCATTTTTTCGGAGTCAGCTCAACACCGAACGGGCCTGCTCCATAAGTCTTGCCGTCAGCGTCGACGCCGAGAATAAGCAGTTTCCGGTGCGGAACCGAGATTAGGCCGTAGAATTTGTCCAAAGTGAATATCCGCAACCCTCCCTGCCGGTCGGCGTCCTGATATTTCAGCCAGCAGGTGAAAGTGTAGCTGTCCGGATTAAGGCCTTTGATGGCCGCTATTTCCAGATACTGGTCGCCTCCGGTGAATTCAATTCCACCTTCGATGCGTTTGGCGGCGCCCGTGACGACACCGTCGTTCCCGTGCCCGGAACGGTCGGCTACTGTTTCACCGGTTCCGGAAAAATCCCAGTCCATCAGCAAATCATTGCCGTCCGGAACGATAAACTGTCCCGGCAAGACCTTGTCTAAAGATATCAGCAGCCCGGTTTTGCCGGAGTCGAAATCGTTGCCAGTGGCGACCATGACAGGACTGTCCTCCCCTGCCGCATCATTGCGGCGGCAATTCATGAATAGACAACCCTGCTTGTCGAGGAACTTTTGCGAGGTCGGCAGGGCTATCGAGACATTCCAGGCTTTGCCGGATATTTCCGATGTCGCTTTCGCTCCATGGCTGCCCCATTCCTGGGGAACACCGCCGGTCATTGTAATCTGTCCGGCTATCTTTCCGGAAGGGGGGATGAAAAGCTTGTGAACGGCATTTGACTGCGTGTCTGTCAGCAGCAATTCCCAGGAGTCGCCTGTGCCCGGTTTTTTGTCCAGGCCGATTTCAGTAAAGTTAAGATAAAGATATTTGGTGTCATGGGTGAATTTTCCGCTTATTTTGCGGAGGCTGACATCGCCGTTGTCCTTGAGCCAGCCGTTGAGTCCGCAGAAACCCTGTGCGTCGCGCCAGTCTACTTTGGCAAGATCTGAATCCGGCGGCGTTCCCAACACGGCGGGGCATGCCGCATTGACTGACGCCGACGCCTTTGCCACTTTGCTTTCCTCATATTTGGCACGGCCCTCTTTCATGTAGTCCCATGTGCCGAACTTGAACATGGCAAAGCGTTTTTTCCATATTTCCGGAGCATCGGCAAGTTCTATTTCCGCCTGCTTCACCAATTCCTCCAGTTTCTGCATTCTCGGACCGGTGCCGAGTATGCCGTAATACAGTTCCGGACCTTTGGCTCCTACGGGGTAATTCCGAGGATTGGCGTAGATGCTCTCCAGCAGCTTGTAGAATTTTTTCAAGGTCGCGCCAGCCTTCGGACCATACATGCGGACAAAATAGTCGTCGATAAGTTTCTCTGAGTCCTGATACGGATCTTCAGTGAACTTGAACAGGAAGTAAGCGTCCGTCTCCTGCGGGATCCCATTGAAGAACATCCCGCGGACTCCGGCCTTATGGTATTTCTGAAATAACGGGCCCCAGATGGCGCCCATGGGCTTCGGAAATACGGGAACCGCAGTTTTGTGGCCGGTGGTCAGCCCTGTGTAAAGCCACAGGTAAAGGGGCCTGCCGTCCGCCCACTGTTTCAGGATCATGTCATCATTTTCCAGAAGGTCAGGAGCATTGGCCGCAGCATCCGGGAACAAACACATCTGTACGGCGATGTTGTCCTCAATCTTCATGCCCTTTGGACGCCAGGCGTAACTCGAATAAGCCAGGGCCGACAGCATCTTGTCTGGATTTGACTGTTTTATTCCCTTTGCGATCTGGTTGACAAAACTCCAGACACGCTCGCTGTGGTCGCCGGTGGAATACCCTTGGCTTACTCTTTCGGCAGGGCCGAATTTTGCGCATCTGGCGCATCTGCAGTAACTTGTGTTATCCATCGGCACTACCGGAAAGAACCTGTCTGTGCCAAGGCTGCTTTTTTTACGCTCATCCTCCGGCATGGTGAAAAACTTTCTGGCATCTGCGAGGCACTGCTGGACGACCTCGGGGTTGGAATAGCAGAGCTGGGGAGGAACTTTGGCATCCGGATAGCCCTGCGCAAACCAGTCGCTTTTCTTCTCCACAAAAACATCCGTATTTTTCGGGTTCTTCTCCCAGAAGCGGTCATACCATCCATAGAAGGAATGATTCGTCTTGAACGCCTCTCCGCCAAGCTTCCTCCGTATCAGGAAGGCGTATACATGGCTCCTTTCATAGTGAAGCCAGCGATGCGGATGCGAGCATGCCGGGAGCTTCCGCCCCTTCTCGTATGTCAAATCCAGCCACTGCTGGTATTTGGGGGTGGATTCGCTCCAGCGAATGGTCCACTGAGATGTTGAGCGGTTATAGAGTTCCATGTTTGTCCGGAGGCAGCCCGGATCGCGATAGAGGAAAGAGGGGGCGCGACGCAGGTCTTTGGGCGTCACCTTCAGGGTTTTGCTTTTGGGTGCATCGGTGCCGAATTCACTCTGGTCGAACCATCTGACACCGCAGTACTGTTCCAGGAAATCATAGGCGGCATGAAGCGTCCCCTTCTCGTCGAAAAGCTCCGGCCAAGTCATATAGTCATATGCCCCATCTATCCTGGGTTCGCCTGAATGCCAGTATTTGACCTCTCCGAAATCCTCCTTGTCATTTCCCGCCAGTACAATCGCGCCAGGCCTGAACAGGACGGCATATTCCTGATCCTTGAAATCCCGGGGGACGCCTGCGGTCTTGGACGCGCCGACAAAAATCCTGATCCCATCCGCCTTTGCGTCTTCACGGACAAGAGGCAGAACGGCACCGCTAATCTGCCTGACGTGATCCTGGATTTCGAATGCGGCCAACTGCGCCGCCCTGGTCGGTTTTTCCGCCAGGACTATGCTTGCAAGCGGCCTGCCGTCATCGACCAATGTGATTTCATTTGCCACGGCAGAAATCCAATATCCGGAAAACAGCATCGGAAACATCAATAAAATGGTTTTCAATCTGACCATAATGGTCTCTCCTTAGGTTTATAAATGCCTGGCTCTTTCACCTCTGTATGCACGCGGTCTTTGACCTGATGTTCGCCGTTCTATTTCCCCAATGTCAGTTCCGCGGCGCGGACAGGGTCGTGGACGGTGGAATGGCTGACCAGCGAACTCATGTCGTAACGGCTCGAAGTCTTTGACAGGGTCTGACTGGCGATGCGGATCACGTTGAGGAACAGTTTGTCGTCCGGTTTCACCGCGTCCGCAAGCATCTTGTCCAAGGGCAGGGCGATGCGGACTCGCCAGAGATCAGTCTGTTTGTCTGATGTGGTGATGACCCCGGGATTTTCGATGCTGACATTGCTGCGGAAATTTATCTCGCCGTGCGACAGGGAGACAAGTTTCGCGCTGGGCCCGACCGCATATTGGCGGTAAGGCATTCCGCGCTGGCGGGAGATGAAGATCTCCCAGTCGTCGGCCGGGAAAACCGCCGCCGCCGTCTCCAGTTTGCCGGTTTCGCAGGGATCGGTCAGTTCAATATAGAGATATTTGCCGTCATGTGCCAGCTTGGCGGACAGCTTGCGGGTTGCAGCGGTTCCCTGTCCGAAATTGAACCAGTCGTTCATGCTCAAGGCCTTCGCCCAGTCGACCTTGTTCAGTTCGCCGCCGGCGCCGGCCACTTTTGGGACGGTCACTTTTGGCATGGGGGCGCTCATCTTCGCATTATACATTTCCGCCCCTTTCACCATGTAACGCCAGACACCCTTGTCCCACAATTCCACCCGCTCCTTCCCGGGCGAGGCGGTTGCAAGATTTTTCGCCTCGTCAAGCAGGGACTGGAGTTTCTTCATACGTTCAGGCGTGCCCTGACAGTTCCAGGAAAGCTCCGCCCCCAGTACGCCTTTCGGATAGTTCTTGGGATCCTGGTAGATCTTTTCAATGGCCTCATATATTTCCTTCATAGGTTTCGCCGCCGGGCCATACATGAGCTGGAAATATTCACCGAGCAGCTTGTCCACATCCAGGGTCGGATCGTCCATAAGGCGGAAAGTGACATAGCTCTCCACCTCCTGTCCGTAGCCGCAGTGGAACATCCCCTTTATGCCGAGTTTGTGGAAAAGCTTGAACTGTTTGCCGATAGTGTGGGCGAAGAATCCGGGGAAGCAGTGGTAGTTGCCGTTCTGGGCGTGTTCGTGCGGGAAGGTGTAATAAAGCCACAGGTAAAGCCCCCTTGCCGGTTTCTTTGCGGCCCATTCAAGCAGATATTTCTCGCATTCCCTGTAACCTTCGCTGAATTCAGGGGCGCGGTTGCTCTCCCAGCAGAAGTGCACCGCCAGATTGCCCGCCAACGGAAAACTCGGCACAGCCATGTATCCGGCGTACGCGAGTGCGGAGGCGGTCTTGTCAGGATTCGTCTTCATGATCTTTTCCGCAACCCTGTTGACAAAGGTGAACATCAGGTTACTGGAAAAGTCACGCTGCCTGCCGGCGTCTTTCCTTGATCCCAGCAGCTTCTGGCAATTTTCGCAGCGG
>JBAZRS010000109.1:0-11706 GCA_041662825.1 Victivallales bacterium
ATATACTGCACGCACAATCACATCGACCATTTAGATCCTGAGGGTCTTCCCGAAATCCTTAAACTCAATAAGGACTGCCCTGTGTCCGGGCCCGTCAGCGTGGTAAAGGAATGTGGTAAACTCGGTATAAGGCCGGCAAAACTTATTCAGGCGGAAATAGATAAACCGTTCAAAGCAGGACCGTTTGAACTGATTCCGGTAAAGGCTTACCACAGTGATGCAGAGGCAACAGGGCTTATTGTCAGAGCCGAAGGCAAGACAATCTATATAAGCGGCGATACGGAATACCGTGACGAACTGTCGTGCATCATCAGGAAAAGCGCAGGTTCTGAAATTGACATCGCGATAATCTGCATAAACGGCAGACTCGGCAATATGAATTTTGAAGATGCGGTTAAAACAGGCAGGTCGCTGGGAGTCAGAACGGCAATCCCGATGCATTACGGACTATTTGAGCAGAACACCGCAGACCCAGTTCCATTTGTAGAAGCATGCAAGGGCGCAGGCATGAATTCGTTTATGATGCAGCCAGGAAAATCCATAAAACTAAACTGAAAGGAATAAGAAAATGAAAGTCACAGAAATAAAGGCCTTGATTTGCCATGCCTACAGAACCAACTGGGTTTTCGTAAAGGTCATGACCGATGAGGGAATATACGGAGTCGGAGAGGCCACTCTTGAAATGCGCGAGCTTACTGTCGCCGCCGCCGTGAAGGAACTGGAACGTTATCTTGTCGGACGCGATCCTCACAACATAGAGGGCTTTGTCCATGATGCATACCGCGATGCGTACTGGCGTGGCGGAGTTGTCCTGATGAGCGCCCTGGCAGGAGTTGAAATGGCGCTGTGGGACATCAAAGGCAAGGCTCTCGGCGTACCTGTCTACCAGCTTCTGGGCGGGAAAATGCGCGATTCAGTCCCGTGCTATGCCAACGGCTGGTTTGCGGGGGCGAAGCAGCCTGCCGAATTTGCGGCAAAGGCGAAGGAGGCCGTAAAAAAAGGGTTCAAGGCTCTCAAATGGGATCCCTTCGGTTCAGCCTATATGAATCTTACACGTCAGGAATACAAGACTGCAATCAAGTGCATTGAAGCTGTTTCCGAGGCTGCGGGTGATGATGTCGAACTGCTTATCGAGGGGCATGGACGCTTCAACATTCCCACCGCGATAAGAATGGGGCGTGAACTCGAAAACTTCAATGTGATGTGGTTCGAGGAGCCTATCCCGCCTGATAATCTTAAGGGAATAGCCGAGGTCAAGAACAGGATAAGAGTGCCTGTCGCCGCCGGTGAGCGCCTATACAGCAGGTGGGATTACAGGAATTTCTTTGAAGAAAGGTCTGCAGACTTTGTTCAGTCCGACGTCACGCACTGCGGCATCATGGAATCCAAGAAGATAGCAGCAATGGCGGAGGCGTATCATATTCCGTTCTGTCCGCACAATCCATCCGGTCCGCTATCCAACGCCGCAACGCTTCAGCTTGCCGCCTGTGTTCCGAATTTCTACATGCTTGAAACCATGTCTTCAGATGTTCCCTACCGCAAGGATGTCGCGTCTGAAACAGTCATATTCGAGAACGGCTGCATGGGGATTCCAGACCTTCCCGGGCTAGGCGTGGACATAAACGAGGAGGAGATTGCAAAACACCCGTATATACCGAGAAATCTACGGCACTATGCCGGAACCCTTACTGACATAAGGCCAGGGGACGCCCAGAATTACTTTAAGCCTTCGGCGTAAACTTCCCTGAACATCCGTATAAAAAATTGTATTTTAAGGCAATGTGAAGGCCCCCTGCGGGCTTGCCCCGCAGGAGGCAAAGATTGAAAGGCTATCGGAATGGACGTTAGCCCCACAATCTCTCTTTCCTGCCAGATAAACTGGCAGGGGAAGCTTAAACTGAAAAGCACTGGTAAAGCCGGTTAAATTCGCGTCGTCCGAACAGGTTTGCCGACAAGATGAGCCCGGAAACAGCGGATTCACTACCCTTCGTCGTGGGCTTTGTCGGGAAAGGACACGGAGTATAAGAGAATCTGAAGAGTTTTCGACAAAGCTTGCGACTAAGATTGGGAATTCGGATTTTATTCTCAATGTAGCACAGACATTCTTGTCTGTGATTGATTTTCAGGGTGTAGTGTTGCCAGTACGCCACGGCGCACAAGTTTCGGGCAGGGGAACTTGAATCTTCGCCGAGACGGCGAACACTACACAAGTTCAATCAGCCAGATACGGACCGAGCGCGGCTTCCATCGCAATCAGCGAGTACGAGGTTACAAGTTCTGGAATGCTCTCCATCCAGCGGCCATGTTTGTCGTTGTACCATTCCCCTTTGCCTTTCTGGAGTTCAAGAAGTTTTTTTATCATGTCAACCCGCCACTGATATTTCTTGCCATCCGGTGTGACTATGAATTCATCGCCAAGAACGGCATGAGCTTTTGCGAATGTGATAAGGTAGTAGTAATGACCTTCCGGGCCCATTCCGGGATTTTGGTCGAGGGTGTAGTTCTTGCTCGCCCATTCAACAGCGGCTTTGACTCTAGGATCGTCTTTTTTGAGACGGGCGTAGACCATGCTTTTCAAACCGGCATAGGTCATGCTGCCATAGGACCTGAGTCCTTTGAGTTCGAATTTTTCATCCGCTTTGCTTTCGTCGGGCTTATATACAAAACCGCCGTAGCTCGGATCATTCTTGTCCTTTACAACCCAGATCTGGTCGTTTGATTCCGGAACATGCTGGAGGCGGCTCAGGAACATGACGGCATTGCCCCATGCGAGATCAGCCTTTTTGGCATCGTCAGGGCTCTTTGCCTTTGGTTCCCTGTCTAGGTAATCTGTCAGATATAGGGCTTCAAGCGCCCACTGGGTGTTTGATAGGTCAGGTGCGCCGGGACCGGATTTGCTGTAGCCCATTCCACCGTAGGACGGATTGTCTTTTGATGTCGGATTGTCCTTGTTGTTCTCGTCAAGCTGCGAGTCTATCAGGAATTTCCTGCCGTTTCGCAGTATCTGCTCATCGGCCGGATTGTTGATGACGGCCAAGGTTGAAAGGCAAATCGCGGTTGTGTAATTAGGATATTCCCTTTCTGCTCCGGCCATCCATATTGAACCGTCCTTCTGGACAAATTTCAGAATGTACTGGCGCCCTTTCTCAACGGAGTTCTGCCTGATTTGCGGATTGAGTTTTGAATGGCTGTTGTGAAGCGCCATGCATACAAGGCCGGTTATTGCAGGATGTTTGCACCATGACCCGTCATCGCCCTGGCTGTCGGTGAAGTAATTGACTGCCCTCTGAATTGAAGCCGTGGCCTCGCGGAGAAGGGATTCATCAATCTTCGGAAGCGTGCTTGCCGCCGGTTTTTCATCCGCTAGGAGACAGGATAAAGAGAGAGTCAAAGCAAATGAAACGATAAAAGACAAGGTAAGAAAATTAAATTTCATAATGGTTATTCCCTTTTTATTGTTAGGTAATTTAACGTTACGGGATTTCAAAGCTTTAATACAAAGACACGCTAAAGACCGTGAACTCCAACAAAAAATACCAGGACAAGCTAAAGCTTGAACTCCAACTTGGCTTTCCCAGACCTATCCGCTTGCCCCTTGGCCATTTCGAAGTTGGATGTTCGATGTTGAATGTTCGAAGTTCAGATTATTCTCCCTTCATCATCAATAGCAGTTTATAATCGCTATGACTTCCAAAGGCTCGGTTCCGACTGATTTTATAGAGTGTCCGGCCCCGTTGCCGGTAAGGATTGTGTCGCCTGGACAGAGTCTTTCAATTTTCCCGTTGTCTTCAGCCTCGGCGACTCCACTGATGATTATGTAGACTTCCTCCTCGTTGTCATGTTTGTGGAAACCGATGCTGTCGCCGGGTGCAAGCGTGAGTTTTGCGCAAAGCCTGGTCTTGGCTTTCAGTTCGGTGCCCGGCTCCCAGAAATGTTCGATCATCACTATGCCGTTCCCGCCGCGCATCTTCTCGCGGACTTCGCACTTCAACTCACTCGATCTTTTGATCATTTAGAGATTCCTTTCTTTGTTAACCACAGAGACACAAAGGCACATGGAATTTATATAACTGAGCCAATTTCAAAATTGCATCATATGAGCTGACTTCTTGAGTTGGAGTTCAAGCTTTAGCTTGCGTAACCTGTTTAATACTAAGACAAACTAAAATTTGAACTCCAACGGAAGGCATTGCCATAGTAACATTTCCCTGCATTTTTAAATCAGCTCAACCAATAAAATTTTCAATCAAGTAGTAAATAGATATTCATTATCCATAATTAAAAAACTTAGTGTCTCTGTGCCTTTGTGGTTAAAATCGTTTTACTTTTTCCTGCGGAAAAAAGAGATTATGTTCATTATTCTCTGCGCGGGATAGCGGAGTTCTATCGCCTTCACCGGACACGCCTCGATGCAGCACATGCAGAGTATGCATTTGCCTGAACTGACCGAATATTTACCTGATGAAAACTCAACGGCCTTCTGGCTGCACACCTTGAAACATTTTCCGCATTTTACACACATATCCTGTTTTATGTTTGGCCTGCATTTAAGGAGCATTGTGAGGATATGGAAGATCGGTTCTGGAAAGCGGTGCAGAACGTCAGAAATGGATCTTTTCGCCTTCATGGTCTTTATTTTATCCCAGCCGTCGCCATTTTTTTCAATCAGTTCCGGATTGGCTGTCCCGAAGCCCAGGGCTTCGGTTTTCACAAGGAGTGGAATTTCCTGGGACGCGTATCCGTAAACTGCGCATGCGCAGGAGTCGACAGCTACAGCATCAGCACCTGCGAAAATGAGTCCCGATTTAAAGGGGATTCCGGCGGCGGAACCGTCTCCGGCCATCGATTCGACTGCGTCCATGATCACGAAATCCGGTTTTATGATCCCGTAGACCGCAGCAAGGAAGCCCGCCATTTTCCTGGGGGAGGGGCATTTCCCGTGAAAGCCGCTTTTCGCTTCCCCAACCATGAGCCCGTAGGAGTTTTTCACCGCACCGGTGATCTTCGTGAGGAGGTGCGTCTTGAGTTTCGGAAGGGAAATGAAGACGTCGAAGGAGCTGAACTCCTTCAGTATCGGGACATTGCCATAGCCGGGAACTTCCTTCCTGATAAAATTTTCGACAGGAACGAGATCCACTTTCTCCTCGTCCGCAATTTTCCTCATTCCCGTCTTGTCCCAGAGCTCCTGCCAGGAATAGTTTCCTGCAGGACTGTCGGCGATGGTGATTCTGTCAATCCCTTTTCTGCGAAGTTCGCGGATTACGGCGCGCACCAGTTCGGGATGGGTCGTGACGCATTGCTCCGGAGTACGCGCACTCAGGAGATTCGGTTTCAGGAGGACGTTGGAGCCGGGTTTCAATTTTTCCGGCCATCCGCCTGCGAGTTCGACGGCGGTTCGAACCTTCTCCTCAAGAAGAGAAAGCTCATAGGATTCGCAAGTAACTGCTGAGACTGTTGCTTTCATGTTTTAAGTAGCACAGACATTCCTGTCTGTGGCCTTTCTCTTGTTTTAATCCCAAATACCGTCACAGACAGGAATGTCTGTGCTACTCCAAAATCCGGCTTGAGATTCAAAATAAAAACTATATAATAATAACCTGTTTTCCGTTTAAAAAAATATCATATAACCCTGAAAGGTTGTTTTATGTCTGAAAAATTTGATATCTGCGTGATTGGAGCCGGCCCCGGCGGTTATGTTTCAGCAATACGGTCCGCCCACAACGGTGCGAAAGTCGCACTTGTCGAAAAAGAGTTTTTGGGCGGAACATGTCTTAACTGGGGATGCATCCCCACAAAAACGCTCATTGCCTCAACCGAAGTCCTGTCCAAGGCGAAGAAAGCCGCAGATTTCGGAATTAAAATCAGCGGGGAGGTTCTCCCGGACTGGCCGGCGATGCTTGGCAGGAAAGACGCGGTTGTCGAAAAGCTCCGCGGCGGAATCGGCGGTCTCCTGAAGAACGCCGGTGTCTCCGTCTTTACCGGAAACGCCTCTTTTGTTGACAGGAAAAACATTTTTGTTGAAAAAAATGACGGTAAAAAGGAAAAGCTGTCTGCGGAGAAATTCATCATTGCCACCGGTTCCGAACCGGCGATGCCCGGTTTCATCCCGAAGTCAAAGCGAATAATAAACTCTACGGATATTCTTTCAATAAAGGAAATACCGGGATCCCTGCTTGTTCTCGGCGGCGGTGTGATCGGCTGTGAATTCGCCTGTCTTTTTGCAGAACTCGGGACCAAGGTGACAGTTGTAGAAATGATGCCGAACATTCTTCCCTTACAGGACAAGGAGCTTTCAAAAGTTCTGGCAAGGGAGATGAAGGCGCACGGAATCGAAATCTACACGGGTGCGCCTTTGGAAAAGATAGTGGCGGATGGCAAATCCGTAAGCGGAAATATTGGTGAAGAGAAACTTTCCGCCGAGTATTTGCTGGTGTCGGTCGGCAGAGTCCCGGTCAGCAAAACTCTGAATCTCAAGGCAGCAGGTGTCGTTGCAAGCGAAAAGGGCTGGATTCCGGTTGATTCCAAATGCAGGACAAACGCCCCGAATATTTATGCGATTGGCGACGTTACGGGGCGCGTGCAGCTTGCGCATTTCGCAAGCGCTATGGGCTTCTGCGCAGCCGACAACGCCTGCGGAATTCGCAATGAAATCAACGATGACCTCGTGCCAGGCTGTATTTTCACCTGTCCGGAAATCGGAACTGTGGGACTGAGCGAAGAGCAGTGCAAGGAAAAGAACATCCAGTACAATGTCGGGAAATTCCCGTTTGCGGCGCTTGGAAAGGCGATGGCGATAAATGAGACTTCCGGGTTCTGCAAGATAATTTCATCTGTTGAGACAGACCAGGTGCTCGGCGTGCATATTGTCGGGCCTCACGCGACAGACCTGATTTCAGAGGCGGTCACCGCAATGAGCCTTGAAGTCACGGCAAAAGCGCTTGGGAAGGCGATTCACGCCCATCCGACGCTAGGCGAAGCCATGATGGAAGCGGCTCATGCAGTTCACGGCGAATCCGTTCATATGGCGGCACCTAGGAAGCATAATAAATAAAAAAGGGGAGGCGGATTATGAATCCAAAATCGAAGAAACGGCTAAAGAAAATATTGATGGTTTCCTTTGTTTCTGTGTTGGTTTTGATCACTCTGGCTTATTTATTTCTCGGTTTTATTGTGAAGAACGCCGTGGAAACGGTCGTTCCCAAAATAACCGGAACCCCAGTGAAAATGGAAAGTTTCAGTTTTTCCGCAGTGACAGGCAAAGTTAAAATCAAAAATTTTGTGATTGGAAACCCCGACGGGTTTAAAACGGAACACGCCTTCATGCTGGGCAGTCTGGCTATTGATATCGAAATGGGCACATTGTTGTCAAAGAAAATTGTTATTGACGAGATAAGGATTGAGGGGACGCAGATTGTTTATGAGCAGGGGCTCACAACAAGCAATCTCGGTGAACTCAGAAGTAACATTGATAAGTTTGTAAAGAAGGACAAGAAAGAGGAGAAGGCGGAAGCTCAGCAAAAAACAGGAGGCGGGAAGAAAATACAAATCAATAATTTCTATTTCAACAATGCAAGTGTTTCACTTAGCGCGGTTCTTCTCCAGGGCCAAAAGGCGACAATGCCCATTCCGGACATACATCTGAAAGATATGGGCAAAGAGGAAAAAGGCGCATCAATCGGTGAAGTTGCAGATGAAATCTTTACGGCCATCTACGCTTCCATCGGCAAAGTGGCAGGATCAGGGACGGAGGTGCTGAAGGGAATCGGAAATGAAAGCTGGAATCAGGTCAAGGGGATTTTCAAATAGTTGCTTGCCGGATTTGCGTCAAGACAACAAACTCGGCGTATCACGCCGAAGTTTCTTTTCTCGGGATGCTATCCCGAGCTACTTGTTTTGAATTCACTTGAATCTGATGTATTTTAAATTTATTAATGACAATCGGGGAACTCCATGTCGCGTCTACTAATTATTTCTGTTGCAGTATTGATGCTTACAGGCTGTGTTTTCACAAAGGAGAGATTCAAGCCTGTCAGATATTATGATATCGGCAACCCCGAGGCGGCGAAAACACCGGTATGCCTGAAGGTCGGCTCCTTTACCGTAACCGGCCCCTATAAGCAGGAGATGATTTACAGGACCGAGAAGAACGAGCTGGAAAAAGATCAGTACAACAAATGGGCGCTTACGCCCGACGTTCTCCTGAGACGTTATTTGAAAATGTCTTTCCCCGGAGAAACTTTAAGGGAGCCTGGAGCTGCAATTACCGGAAACATACTTGCCTTTGAGGCGGATGTCGTGAAGAAAGAGGTTCTTTTCACTGTGGAGTACAGAATTACGTCTCCGGAGAGTTCAAATGCAGCTGTCCTTGAAAAAACCGCGTCATTCAAGGCGAAGCTTGATGAGATATCCCCTGAATCCTTTGCCAGCGCCATGTCGCAGGCCGTCTCCGACTTTACTGGAAATCTCTCTTTGGATTTGAAAAAAATATCTAACAAGTAAAATAACTGGAGCTTAAAATGAAACTAAAAAAAATCCTTTCTGAAAAAGCCGGTAACCACGGAGTCCACTCGGTAAGGGCGACAGCGACCATTAAAGAGGCTGCCGAGAGGCTGACCGAAAACAACGTAGGGTGTCTTCTGGTGACCGATCCCGGAAATCCGGAGAGATATGTCGGGATCATAGCCCAGACGGATATAATAAGGATATGTGCTGCCAATGACAATTTCCGTGAAGTCAAAGTTCAGGAAATCATGGTTAAGGACATGATAGTGGCGACAGGGGAAGATGAAGTCGACTATATCGTGAAAGTGATGAAAAGGCATAAGATTCACCATATTCCGGTAATAGAAAACGGGAAGATCTCCGGACTGATCTCCATCACCGACATAATCGGATCATTGCATGAGGAAGATGAAATCAAAATACATTACCTCAGCGACTACATGGGCGGAACCTACGGGAGCAATGTCTTTTAGTATTTGCCGCGTTATGGTTAAGAAGAATTAACCACAGAGGCGCAACGACACAGAATCATATGGTTCTGAAATGGTGCCTGCTTCCGAATTCATTTCATAGCGGAATAAGTTTTTGTGTCTCTGTGACTCTGTGCTTGGTTAATAGCCTTTCCCTTTAATGCCTGAAACGAGAAAATGAGACTTCCTGAAATAGAAACGCTGATTTCCGAACGGCGGATACGCAGAAGGGTTGCCGATCTTGGCAGGGAGATCTCTTCCTGCTACAGGGGTAAACATCTCACTGTCATTTTTGTTTCCAACGGGGCGATCATCTTCGTTGCGGATCTGATCCGGAGTATCAGTATTCCGATGCAAATAGACAGCATAAGCGCAAGTTCCTACAGGGGAACCCGGAGTTCTGGAAAAGTAACAATCGACGCGTGTGTCAAGGTTGATATCAGAAACCGGCATGTGCTGGTTGTTGATGATATTCTGGATACGGGAAGGACACTGGCGGAAGTGATATCGTGTATTGAAAAGCACCATCCGAAGGACATACGCACATGTGTGCTGCTCGAAAAACCATCGAGGAGGGTAATCCCTGTAAAGGCGGATTTTGTCGGTTTTGAGATACCCGATGTTTTCGCGGTCGGCTATGGCCTGGATTACAATGAGTATTGCAGGAACCTCCCTTTTGTAGGCCATATCGGAAAGATTAAATAATGCTAGGGAAAATTTCAAAGCGGATTTCCTCTGTCCACCGGGACATATGGCTCTTCATAATAGCTGTCGCGATAATCGGTTTTGCCGGGCAGATAATCGAATCCACGTTCAACAATTTCCTCAGCGAGACGTATAAGATCAGCGGGCTGAAGAGAAGCGTGCTCGAACTCCCGCGTGAGCTGCCCGGATTTTGCGTCGTATTCGTTTCCGCGCTGCTCTGTTTCCTGCCGGGCCGGCGGCTTGCGGCTTTCGCAATGATACTCCAGGCCCTCGGCCTCGTTCTCCTCGCGTTTTGCGGATCTGCATTCTCGGTCATGCTGGCCTGGCTGTTCATCATGAGCCTGGGGCAGCATCTCTTTATTTCGCTCCAGAACAGCATAGGCATGGAGCTGGCGCATGAAGGGCACGAGGGGCGGAGGCTGGGGCAGTTCAGCAGCGTCCGCAATATAACATCGCTCGCCGGATGCTTCCTGGTCTATGTGGGTTTCAAATATCTGCATTTCACTTTTGCGCTGTCATTCATCATCGCGGCGGTTACAACTCTTGCCGCCGCCGCCTGCTTCATGGCAATGACGCCGGTCCGGGCGCACAAGGAGACGCTGCATCTGAAACTGCACAGGGAATACGGGCTTTTCTACTGGCTGAGCGTCCTCTACGGGACGCGCAAGCAGATATTCATCACTTTTGCGCCCTGGGTGCTTGTCACCGTCTTCGACAAACCGACATATGTCATTGCATGGCTGTTCATAGTCGGGGGTGTGGCGGGAATTGTTTTCCAACCGTTTCTCGGATGGCTGATCGACAGGATGGGGGAACGTTTTGTCCTCGTATCGGAAGCGTCAATACTCGTTTTTGTCTGCATGGGATATGGATTTTCGAGGAGCCTTTTCCCGGACGGCAACACCGCATATGTAATCGCGGCTGTATGCTTTGTGATCGACATGCTTCTCATATCTGCAAGCATGGCGCGTGCGACATATCTTAAAAAGATCGCAATTCATCCGTCACATGTCGCGCCGACACTTACGATGGGGGTTTCAATTGATCATGCGTTTTCGATCGGAATCGCCTTCGGCTGCGGGTTTGTCTGGAACATGTTCGGTTTCCAATATGTTTTCCTTGTCGGTGCGTTAATTGCAATAGTAAACATATTTTCCGCACTCCGCATCCGTATTCCTGAAAAGGCTTTGCCAAGGAAGAATTAAAACCTTTATGAAACCTATATCATTTAACTTTTTTTCCGGCATTGCGGTGAAAAAGTTTCTTCCGGGTTCTGTTGAGCCACTCGGCTGATTTTGGGAAATCCTCGAAGTTGCGCAGTTCCGGCAGGCTCTCCCTTTCAATGCCAAGAGTCTGGAGGAGGGCGTAGTCCTGCAGGCTTTCCGAAAACACCTCCCAGCGGATTGAATCCAGCGGGCCATTTTCTCCGGGGTAAACCATGAAACAGTCCCCATATGACCAGCCCGGCCACTTCAGCCCGTCCTGGGTGACAAACGGATTTATCTTGTTCCTGGTCTGAGACTGGTACCAGTAGTTGTAACCCCAGTGCAGAAAGCCCTGAAACTGCCAGCGATAGAATAGCCAGCCGTTCATCCTTATTTTCGGGAGCGGAGTATCCATCAGGCGCTGGACAAATCTTCCGCGCGGAGCGCAGCAGTAGTAGCACCAGCACGGAATGCCGTCATCCAGGAATCCGAGTGCCGTGGATATTGACGGAACGGGAATGTCCGTCAATCCCGCCTTTGCAAACTGGATTTCACTGAGGGCGTCCATCACTTTCATCCAGGGTGCAAGCTCGCGGAGAAGCTCGCGCGCCTTCCTGTAGTTTTCCCTGTGTTCGTCTCCGTGCGGTTCGTCGGAAAGATGGAAAAAGCTTCTGGACATCAGCCTCTCTGATTTGAGAAAAGCATGGAACTCGGGAAGAAATTGCGACAGGAAAATTCGGTATGTTTTCGATATCGCCCCGGTCTCAGGTTTCCAGAGAAGCTTTTCGTCGGCACCCTGCGCATGATAAATTCGCAAAGCATTT
>JBAZRS010000110.1:0-11694 GCA_041662825.1 Victivallales bacterium
ATCCGCCGTCTTCTGGTTGGGGAATCCGATCAGGTCGCGCCCGTACAGGAATTTCAACTCCCGCCAGCCCTTGAAATTCAAGTTCATCCAAAAACGGCAGTCCACGGTCTTTCCGTCCCCAATCTCGAAATAGAGAGGCTCGGGCAACGGCGTTTCATTGAAGACCCATAATGACATACCGCTTAATGTCGTACCGGTGACCCACTTATAGACGATGGGATCCGGATTTTCGCCGGTCAGGTGTTTGAACGCCTCAGGATCTTTGAAAGTTATCGTCGCTCCGGGCCTATCCCAGTCCCAGCGTAGAGAACCTTTGGCATCCTCGCGGCGACCCTTGTCGCTGACTGATAATTTGGAATTCGTCCCTTCCGAAAATTCCGTAGGAACCTCCTTCTCAAAAATGTACGTCTTGAAATCTGGCACGCATATTTCAGACGGCGCCTGAGCCGCCGACACGACAGAACATAAGGACAACGCCATCAAACATGCTGACATTTTTCCTCCCATGGATATCTCCTGATTATGTTATCATGATATTTTAACACTTCTTACCGCTACCGTCCCATGGATGAATGTATTGTTCCAGTAACAGTTCCCAAGAGGCCTAGTGACCGAGTGTCCGAGTTAAAAACAATGAATTTATAATTGCTTGGCAACTTGGTCACTTGGCTATTATGAGACTGTTTTTACATTACCCAATAATCCATCCGTCCGTCACCCTGTGGGATGGCTGTGACATCTTACCTTACCGCTTCTTGTGTTCTTCCACTATCTTCATGGCAATCTCCGACCATTCCCAGAGACGCTGCGGTTTATACGCCACCGTGCTGATGTCCTTCATTATGAGTTCCACATTGCAGCCGGACGCCTGGGCGAGTTTGGACTTCAAATCCTCTGCGACCGCTTCAGGACGCCATCTTTCTTCGGCAAGGAAGGCGGGGTTGGGCTTTATAGAAAGCACATATTCCGATCCCCCTTCAGCTACGATCTTGCCGATGTTTGCCCAGGCGCTGACGGAGATCTTGCGGAGATTTTTTATTTTCCTGAGGATGCCCATTTTGTTGTGTAAAGGTTCGCAGCAACCGTAGTAGGTCAGTCCGAAACGTTCCAGCCATCTCATATCATGCCTCAGTGCAAACTCCCAGTGCATCTCCGGCGAGACTTCCGAGAAGATCTGCGCATTTGAGCAACCCCACATGTTGGACGGTTTCACATGCCCCGGCTCGAAATTGCCGTTGGGCAGCCCTGTGGTGTAGCCGTAGCCTCCGGATCCGATTCGGGTGTTGTTGTTGTCGAGAGCCAGCAGGTTTTTCCCGGCAAGCTGGTCCAGTTCAAGCATCCAGGCGTCGACCATGCGCGACACTGCGGCATTGACCATGTCGGGCCGCATGATCAGATCCATCATGGCATCTTCGACACCCCACCAGCGGATCAGATAGTCCCAGGGCGTGAACCATATGTGGGTCTGACCTTTCAATCTGACCGGCATCACGTCGCCATACACGTCTTTCATGGTTTCGAACCTTATCGCGGTGGCTTTCTCATTATGGGAGACAACCGGCATCCTGATCTTGCCAATGTCTTCGGGTTCAGAGATCTGCTTGTTGAAATGACGGGAGACAATTTCATTGGAATCGTCGGTTTTGGCAATGTCGACGTCTTCCACGATTCCAAAATCGGTGCTGTGAATTGCGAGCGGACATGCGATGTGGTCGTCCAGCACCATGTCCGCAGGGAAATGTCTCCACTGGTATATCGTCCTGCGGAGAGCCTGCTCCTGTTGGCGTGCCCATGGGTTGGTACTGCGAAGAGTCAATTCGCCTTCGACATCCATTTCGTGCCAGGGTACTTCATTGATCCATACCATCGGGCGTTCCTGCCGGAGGTCGTTGAGTTTTGTCCACAACTTCGCCTTTTCAGCATGAACCGGCAGTGCTGCATAGTCGGCAAGTTCGCCCGCAAGTCGGTGCAGGATTTCCTTGTCGCCGGCCGGCAATCTGATAGGTTCCGAAGTCGGATACGATTCTACATGTCCAGGATCATGAAGCATAAAAACCTCTCTGTGGTAAATATTTTTTATCATCCAAGCAGGGAGAGAAGCCAGTTCTTTTCATCCTGAGACGGTATTGTCCGCTCCCAGAGGTTTTCAGAATCCGCGACCGGAGAATCAAGATCATACAGCTCGTAGGAGGGGGAACCCGCCGGATTTCTGCTGCGTATGAGTTTCCAATGGCCGTCCGCAACCATCTTCAGGTTTCCAAGCTCGCTGAATGTGCGATTTGGCCAGCCGGGATCCTGCGGATTTCGCAACAGGCCGGACAGAGATCTCGAATGGGTCTTCTTGGGGACGGCGATTCCCGCACGTTCCAGAAGTGTGGCATAGAGATCCATGCTGTTGACCACCTGCCTGCACTCGGAACCTGCCGATTTTTTCATCAAGGGGTCCGCGACAATCAGGGGCACCGCCACCGCGCCCTGATACATCGTGCATTTGAAGAAGAGTCCGAACTGGGCGCAATGATCCCCGTGGTCGCTCGTAAAGACAATAACGGTGTTTTCAGTCAGCCCGCTCCTGTCAAGTTCGTCAAGGATTTCTCCTATTCCGTGGTCGATCATTGAGATCTGCCCGTAGTATGCGGCCAGCGCCTGCCGATATTGTTTTTCCGAAAGGGGATTTTTCCTGAACGGACTGCCGTCCAACTTTGCGCTGGCGATAGGCTTGTCATCAAGCCCGACTGCGAATTCCGCAGGAAGCTCGATCTCGTCCGGATTGTATAGGGAACCCCACGGCTCCGGCGCAAGCATTGGCTGGTGCGGTCCAAAATAGGAGCAGAAAAGAAAAAACGGAGGGGCGGATTCTCCGGAAACCTGGGAACGGATGACATCCAGCGTGCGATTGGTGACCCATGTGTTGCAATGTTCCTCCTCGGTGCGCCAGTTGGAACCCATGATGAAACGGAATTTGTCAGCTTCAAAACACTCTTCATCCTCATTGAAACGGCGTATGACCTCGTTCCTATCTCCCCCGAATTTCCGTTCCGCCAGCCATGCGACATATTCTGAATCGCGCGGCTCTTCTGGATGATATGTGTCGTATCCCGCATCATGGATGTGATTTTCGGTAAAGCCGAAATCCACTCCATGCGGCCCAAGATGAAGTTTCCCCACCAAAGCAGTATGATAACTGGAGTCTCTGAAAAGGGCGGGCAGAAGATCGACTTCACGCTTGAACACTCCCGGGTTCTCAGTCGCTCCGGTCGCCGACGAATACAGTCCGCTGAACAGTGACGCCCGGGAAGGGCCACACACCGGACTCGGGCAGAATGCTTTCGAAAAACGGACTCCGGAAGCGGCGATGCGGTCTATGTTCGGCGTCCTGACCGCGGGATGCCCGGCACATGACAAGGCTCCCGCATGATGCTGATCGGTCATTATGAAAAGTATGTTTGGTTTTCTGTCCATCTTTGATTACCTACGGCAGCGTCCAATAGGTGGAGTACGAGGCATTAAGCAGTTCAACTCCGAAATCTTCCACATGGCCGTCAACGAATAACACATTCGCGCGTCGATAATTGGAGTGCTTGGGATAATACCTGAATACATGTTTGCTCACTTGGGCACCATGGGACATACCTGCGACACCACCGGGATCTTTCCATGTCTTCGAGTCAGCAAGAAGAATTTTAATGGATGGTTTAGTTATCCCCTTAGTGGTTATGGCATTAGGAGGTTGTGTGCTGGATGTGAAGAAAGTGCCTGAGTTCAGACCCAAGCCAAGCATTTCATAGTTGAGTGCGTGGTCTTTCTCATCAGGCGGATGAAGAAAAATAGAACTTGCCCCCTTTGGTATATAGCCGGGACCTTGGACTTTGTTGTAGGAATCGACCGTCCCCCCCTCTAGAATAAATTGCCACCAGAATCCGGAATTGTTGGGTAGACCTGCCTGTTCACGGTAGAAGCAATACGGCACCATCCAGTCATTGTAGTCATCCGCATAAAACATAAATGCCGCCCCGATTGTCTTCTCGTTGTTGGCACAATTGGACTTGTAAGCCATGTCTTTCGCAGATTTCAGCGCAGGCAGCAGCATTGCAGCAAGAATCGCGATGATCGCTATCACCACGAGGAGTTCGATGAGGGTAAAACAATTGACAATTGACAATTGACAATTGCCGATTTTAAAACAAGTAGTACTGGGAGTAAGATATTTTTTTACAGAAAATATTTTACTTCTTGGGATTTTTAAGTTTTCGCTTTTCATGTCATCCTCCTGCTTTTAGTTACTATAATTCTATGAACTTTAAAACAAGCTAAAGCTTGAACTCCAACTTAATTGTTTTCCAGCCTGATTACTCTTTCCTTACCTCTTACCCCTTTGCACTTACCGTCCTCCGTAGCATTACTTTCCAGCATGTGTGCATTGGGTATTCAGGTTTTATAACTTCCGAACTTCCGCACTTTAGAACTTTCGAACTTCTTTAAACTTATCTCAACACGCCTTATTATATCAGTTTGCCGGCTTGATATAAATGAGAGAAATGGTATTTTATTTGTGAGATCTGGTAAATATTGTGAGCTGATTTTTAAATGCGGAAAAATGTTGCTGCTGCAATGTATTCCGTAGGAGTTCACAACTTTAGTTGTGTCTTGGTATTCAAGAATTTAGACACGCTAAAGCCGTGAACACCAACGTAAGAAATCAGCTCAAAATAGGCAATTTTGAAATTGCCTCATTGTGTTTAAGGGGTAAAAATGGAAATCTTCTATCCGCAGGAAGTAAAACTGAGTCGCCTTTTGAGAGTGACAAAATGCGCAGTAGAAATATGGAGGAATCAAGCCCATACGCAGCGCGGAGGCCATACGCCAAAGGCCTACGGCATAGATATTGTGAAAAGTGGCAGAGGGGAATTCTGGACATCTCCCAACGGACCACGGATAGCCTTTGCCGCTGGAGACGCCATCCTAACATCCATGGGAAAATGGTACTGCTATGACCCTAAACCGGGGTCTCGCCTTGAACATCTCTGGCTCCGCGCCGACGGGCCATGGATGAATACCATCTTCGACAGCTTTTCCGCAGCCGGATACAAACCAGGAGTGTTTCCGGCCAGTGCAGCCATGATCGAGCTTGCAGAGCAGATATTTGCATTAGTGCAGGATGGAAGCGTACAAAGCGTTACGAAGGCGACAGGGCTGACGGCGGCCATTTTCACCGAGGCTCTTTCTGAAATCTGCCGGGATCATTCGGAAAACGATGACTCTTCCGGACGTTTCAGCAATTATGTCAGACATCAGTTGAGGGCATCCCGTCTCGACATAAGCTCGTTCCTGCGCGGGGAAGGCATGGGATACGAAACTTTCCGCAAGAAATTCAAAATCCGGACTGGAGTTTCCCCGCAACGCTACTGGGAGACGGGAAAGTTGAACCTTTCAAAAACTCTTCTCGAACATGAAACAATGTCGGTGGGGGAGATTGCCGGACAGCTCGGATTCGCAGATGTCTACACATTCTCCGCATTCTTCAAGCGGAAGACCGGCATGTCCCCGAAGAAATTCAGAAATGAAAGCGACGCTCCCGCAGCGCCACGCGGTACCTAAAAGAAACTCAAGGGAAAGCTTGATTTCATCATGCGGTATGACGAACTCCGCAAATCGCTATATGAAATCGTCAACATACCCAACTATGAACTGTCAAGACGTTTCAAGCATGACACCGGATTCCCCCTGAAAAACTACGTCAACCGCAAAATCTTTGCGCGAGCCAATACAATGATACTTGAAAACAACCTTCTCATAAAGGAGATCGCCGAAAAACTCGGATTCAGGGACGAATACTACTTCAACCGCTTCTTCTTCAAGATGGCCGGAATTTCCCCGGGAAAATATCGTAGCCAGCACATGTAGCTGAATTTCCCGTCAATTCTCCTGAAGAAATTCCCGGCAAGCACATGACAGATAAAAAAGGGGTCTTGCCTGTAAGCCGAAAGAATAAATATCAAGCACATCCATCTTCCTTGAATATTTAAAATGCCGTTTCCTTTGATAAGCATTTTTCTCAGTTCGGAATTGCTACCCTCAGGCGCCACCAGGTTGGCGCTAAGCGAGCAGAAGGTCGGGATGCACGATGGGGTGCATATCGTGGTGCATTGTTGATGATAAGACACAACTAAAGTTTATCCGCCTCCGGCGGCGCCTTAGGCGACCAGGGTTGTGAACTCCAACGGGGCTCATTCACGAGACAACGGTATCTGTATTTTTGGAACGCCGGTCTCCAGACCGGCATGATTATGTAAAAGAATGTGGTACAGGCGTCTCGCCTGTGTATAGGAAAGAATTAAGAACAGGCGAGACGCCTGTACCACATTAAAAAGTCCCGGCGCTAGCCGGTTAAATTTACGTTAAGGAATTAATCCGATTACATCTCATTCCACGGGATGGCCGTGATTCTTTCGGATAGCTGCCTCGCCCTCTGAACCCTGCATACGATAAACCCCCTCTTGCAGCGGCGGGAATATTCATCTAGGAATATTTCAAGATGTCTTGCATCTTTCGGCGAAGGGTTCTCTGTCCATTTCACTTCGATTGGAATATCCTCCTCTGGAGACTGCCATACGAAATCCACTTCCGCACCGCTCACAGTCCGCCAGAAACCCACGCCGAATCCCCTGCCCGAATATTGCGCCCTTTGATAAAGCTCTATGCCCACCCATTCCTCTAGAAGTTTTCCCCCGAGTTCATTGAGTATGTTCCTGTCTGCGGAAATTTCCGCAGCCGCATTCCTGACGCCGGAGTCAAAAAAGTAAAAACGCGGTGAGGTGAGAAGTCTTTTCCTTCCAGAATGTTTGTACGGGTAAAGCCAGAATCCGATGAAAGTGTCAACAAGTATCTGATAATAGTTTTTTAATGACGAGAGTGGAATTCCGGATTCCTGGGACAATCCAGAGAGATTGACCTGCGCCCCGCTTTCAATTGCCGCAAGGCGCAGGAAGACATGAAATGCCCCCACGTTTCTGACAAGGCTTTCGCTCCTTATTTCCTCTTCGAGATATGTCTTAACGTATGAATCGAGTGTGGCCTGGGCAGTTTTCTCGTTTTCAAATCTTGAGACAGGAAGGTTTCCGAAAAGCAGATTTCTTTCAAGGGACAGCCCGGGGAACGGCGGATGCATTGTTTTTGCCTGAAAAGTGTTGCCAGTTGAAACGCCCTTGTAAGTCTCCACTTCAGGAAGTGAAACAGGGAAAAGATGAAAAACATGGGATCTGCCGGGCAGGAGATTCGCTGAATGCTGGAGAAGTTTCCTAGCGGAGCTTCCGGTTATGAAAAACTGGAATCTAGTCTTATCCTCATCATATATGAATTGAAGTTCGTTCAGCAGGGCGGGGACTTTCTGTATCTCGTCAATTCCAATATGAGTTACCCCCGCTGAAAGTGCGGCAAGTTCTTTCCTTAAAAGGGACGGATCCCTTTCAAACTGCTGTCTGAGGCTGCTGTCCTGAAGATTGAAGACTAGTGAGTTCTTTTCCGGAAGGATCTTTTTCATAAGAACAGTTTTCCCAGTCTGCCTCGCTCCGAAGACAATTCTGATTTTGTTCAGTGAAACATCCCCCTCCAACCTGTCCTGAATATATCTGCAGCAGTATTTCATTTCTGATTATTCCCGTTATAAGATGTAAATAATACAGTATAATTAGCATCATATATTGCGATATTCAAGCCTTGTCAAGCAATCTTCAGTTATAAAGAGAGAGGAAGCAGTATCAAGCGCAGCCGTATTCCTTGAACATTAAAAATGCCGTTTCCTTTGAGCCAATTTCCAAACAAAGAAAACAATCCAAGAACAGCCCTTGCGGGCTTAACTACTAACGAATTCCAAATCGTTGTTAATTTGTATGTAGTCAATGCCGCAAGGCATGTTCTTTTGCTTTTTCTTTTCACTACCGTCCCGTGGATTATTGGATTTCTGGATTAATGGATTTATTCGCCCTGGCGAATTGTTGCAAATCAAAGAGTTATGCGGAAATCTGCATATGGGGAAAATCCGAAATGCCTATTTCAATATTTTTCCTGAACTCCTGCATTTTTAATTCTTCTTGAACTCAAACCCAATAATCCATGAATCCATAAATTCGCCACAGGCGAATAAATCCATTTATCCGTCATCCTGTGGGATGACTGTGAATATATTTAATACAAGTCGTTGCGACTTTTCCTCAATTGGGTCGATCATTTGAAATAATGTGCGATTCCCTGCATGAGGAGGCGCATGCCGATTGCTGCGATGAAAAGGCACAGGATTTTGGAAAGGACTATGCATACAGTCTTACCTAGAATCCGGTTAATGGGATCAATGAAGCGAAGCATTAGCCAGGTGGTCCCGAAAACAAGAGCCACAGAAATTGCCGCCACTGC
Organism: Victivallales bacterium; assembly: GCA_041662825.1. Taxonomy (GTDB): domain Bacteria; phylum Verrucomicrobiota; class Lentisphaeria; order Victivallales; family GWF2-50-93; genus GWF2-50-93. The sequence continues at coordinate 8,410 of JBAZRS010000110.1, forward strand.
AAAGCCGCATTGTGAGTAAGTTAAAAGCACGGTCATCATTGCGCCTGGGCCTGCCAGAATCGGGCATGCGATGGGGACGGCTCCAATGTGGTGGGCGTCCATTTTCCCTCCTACTGTCACCCCTTTTACGAGAGCTCCGAAAATCAGGTGGTCGACAGCGATAATCAGAAGCAAAAGTCCTCCTGCAGCCATCAGATCACCGAGGGTTATCTGAAAAAAATCGGTCAGAATGCTTTCGCCCGCAAGGATGAAAATGAAAAGTATTGCGGCCGCCGAGAGTACGCCGGTGCGGAAAGCCCTGTTTCTTTCCTGCGGGGGCATATTATCGGTGAGCTGAAGAAAAATCGGAATGCTGCCAACGGGATTGACAATTGCGAACAATGTTATTGTCGATTTTAAAATGGCGGGCCAGTCCATAGTTTCCTGAAATGCTTTAGGTCAACACCAAATAACCGTTTCTTTGCGTTTGTACAAAAAATGTGCAACTCAATGCGACAAATATTACCTCCGTTTTCGTGCGGCGCCAGTTTATTTCGAGAAATATGTCTTGGCATTTCAAGATCATCAGTCGGGAAAAAGGATATCCAGGCATAGGAGGCCGCCGCAGATGTAGGCGGGGGCGCTGAAAAGCAGGGAGAGCGTCTTGGCGATTTCAGCTTCCTTCTCGCCTATGTCCGGCATTTTCAACCCCATATCCTCCAACTTTCCCCAGGTAGTCAGATAGAATTCAATTGCGAGAATCGCAATGAAAAATGGAATATGCCCCGGCCCCAGGACGGCTTTTAATTTTAAATTCCAGTATCCCACCATCAGGAATGCAAGGTACACGCCGCTCCCGAAATCGTAGAGGATCATCCAGGGTTTGCTTTGCATATAAAGCAGATATCCGAAATTTGAAACTACAAAAAGCAGATATACAACCACATAAATTTTGACCCATAAAGGCATGTCTGTGTTGTCCCTACTTGTTTCAAATGTATTTTAAACGGGATAATTGCAAAACTGGTGTTTTGCATGAATTCAGAAGTCAGAAGACAGAATTCAGAATAAATTCTAGCTCAAATTCGGATTCATTCTGACTCCTTTTTATCAGATTTTGAATATATAAGAATTTAACAGCAATTCAATTGTGTGTAAAAATGAGCAAAGATTATAAAGTAAACGCCATAATACTTGCGGCAGGCATCGGGACACGCCTCAGGCCTGTGTCCGACTTTGTGCCCAAGCCGCTCATGCCCGTGGGAGGCGTGCCGCTCCTTGAGTCAATTATAATGAGAATGAAACAGGCCGGAATTGCGAAGATCGCAGTAAACACCCATCATTTGGCGGAACGGATTGAAAGCTTCATCAGGAATTCACCGTATTCCGGCATTGTTGAACTTTTCCACGAGAATGAAATCCTCGGGACCGGCGGTCCACTGGTCAATGCCAGAAATCTGCTTGCCGAGTCGGAATATTTTGTCCTGTACAACGGGGACATCCTTTCAGACCTGGATATTGGCAAGGTTATCGAATTTCACGTGGCCTCCGGAAAAATTGCGACACTGGTCGCAATCCAGGGCCCGGAAAACAGGGTGCTGGTGTCTCCGGATTCGAAAAATTCGGGAACAATAGTCGATATACTCGGCAGACTTGGGAAGACCTGTTCTTCGGGGAGCATCATGACTTATGTGGGTATAGCGGTTTTTTCCAGGGACATAATCAAATATCTGCCAGAGAAGCCGGTGAACCATTCAATCATTTCCTCCATATTGGATGCGATTGCGGACAAGCCTGGTTCCGTCGGAGCGTATATGCCGGACACGATTTCCTGGAACGACATCGGGACCGTAGGCAAATATTTCGCCTTGATTTCTTCTCCTTTGAAAAATGAGGGTCAAGCCGCACCAGCACGGTCGTCAGTGAAAATAATTCAAATTGCAGAGCAGGGCTCGAACAGGAAATTCTACCGGATAAGTTATCCGGACTCCTCGAGGGTGGTCATGCTTTCCTCGGCTGAGGACCAGGATTTTGACAGGTTCATAAGAATCGGAAGCTATCTGTTCCAAAACGGACTTGGCACTCCTGAGATATTCAATTATGACAAGGTGCAGCATGCAGTTCTCATGGAAGATCTCGGCGATGAAACGGTGCATGAGGTTTTGAAGAAGGAAAACAAGGCTGATGTTTACAGGAAGGTCATTGACTGGCTGGTCGGATTCCAGAAGAAGAGCTATGCGCTGGGCGATGAATGCCGGAAAGAGGTGGACAGGGTTTTTGACTATCCTGGAATAAGGTGGGAGACGGAATATTTCACAGAAAATTTCCTGAAAAGGCATCTCGGGGCGGATGATGCGAAATGCGAGGCACTCAAACCCGGTTTTGACATGCTGGCGAACGAAGCCCTGATCCAGCCGCAGGTTCTCATACACCGGGATTTCCAGTCGCAGAATATAATGATAAAGGATGGAAAGGTGCGTGTTGTCGATTTCCAGGGTGCGAGACAGGGGCCCTTGGCATATGATCTCATGTCCCTTCTCAAGGATGCATATGTGGACATCCCTCAAACTTTCAGGAAAGAGATGGAAGACTATTATTATGAAGGCCTCCAGGCGACAGGTGTCAGAGAACTGACTTTTTCAAAGGCCCTGTTCAGGAAATATGCGGTGGTCGCCGGACTGCAGCGAAACATGCAGGCCTTGGGCGCCTTCACTTTCCTTTCTCTTGTCAAGGGTAAACGGAAATACCTCGATTACATCCCCGGAGGAGTGAAAAATCTCATTGAGGGTATTGAAGAGCTTGAGTCTTTGCCTGACAGGCCGTTTTCGCTGTCAAAACTCCTGGAGATTCTTCCCACTCGGAATCATTCTTATTAAGTCGGATACTTTTTCTGTTTCAGAAAAAGTAATGTCGTGTGGAGGCATAAATACATGGATATCAAGACCTATGATGTCGCTGTTATAGGGGCTGGTGTTTCAGGGGCCTCAATCGCAAGGATCCTCTCTTCCTATAAAATCAAAGTTGCGCTTGTGGACAAATGCCCGGACGCCTGTTTTGGCGTTTCAAAGGCCAACTCGGGCATAGTACACGGTGGATTTCACCATTCTCTTTCCACATTGAAGGCCAGGCTGGAGCTCAAGGGAAACATGATGTACGACCGCTTGCATGAGGAACTGGGATTTCCCTTCAAGCGGACAGGGATAATTGTCGCCGCTTTTTCAAGCGAGGAAATGAAGGCCGTGCGCAATCTGTATGCACAGGGAGTCGCCAACGGTGCGCCGGGCATAGAGATCTGCGGGACTGAAA
>JBAZRS010000111.1:0-7109 GCA_041662825.1 Victivallales bacterium
TGATTGAGGTGTTCGCGGTGCATGGAAATGCGTCGTGTCCCATCCAGAGAATCACACCCCCGCATTTCGGGAAACGGCTTTTGCAGGTGCGCACAGCGAGAGCCAGACCGTCGGCCTGGCGTTTCTGGCTCCATTGCACGAACTCATCCAGATTTCGGGGTTTGCAACCTTTCTCCTTCAGAAAATCATCCCACTGGATCCACCACGCCGTCCGCCTCCACAGGGGATTGTCCAGATTTGCAGGCATCTTTGGAAGCCCTCCGGAATGTTTCCTTATGAGTTTTGCGGAACTCGCACCCGGAAAACCGACCTCCGAACGGAAAAGGGCGTCGTCATTTTCCCAGTATTCTTTCGGCTCGTAATTCCAGGGGCCGTGGACATCCCAATGCAAACCCTTTCCAAATTCCTTTTTATTCGCCACGAATCTCGGCCCGGACGCCGATGTCGGCAGGAACCTGCGGCCCGGATCCATTTTCTCCACTACTGATTTAAATCGCGCCATAAGCGGATGCGTATTGTCAACCGGCTTGCCGACTCCGGTTTTGTCGCCGTCCAGAGAGCCCTGCAGTTCATTTCCACCGCACCAGAGGAGAAGTGAGGCGTGATGCTGGCGCCGTGAAATATATGATGCGGCAATTATCCCCATGTCTTCAATTGCAGCCGCATCCTCCGGCGGCCAGTTTTCCAGCCCTGCCGACGACAGAGGGAACTCCTGCCAGACCATGAGCCCGAATTCGTCGCACATGTCATAGAATACTTCTTTCTCCAACACTGCGCCTCCCCAGACGCGAAGCACGTTGCATCCCATGTCGCGATATAATGTCAGCAGTTTGCGATAATCGCATTCTGCGAGATCCGCAAAGTTAGGTCTTATCGGAGTCCAGTCGATGCCTTGGAGGAAAACAGGTTTCCCGTTAACTGCGCATATCCAGGGTTCCGCATTTTCAGGCGCAGCTTCGCATTGGCGCCATTCCACCGACTTGAAACCAACCCGCCAGCTGCGGATTTCGCAGGTTTCAATAAGCTCGCATGTCACATCGTAAAGTTTCTGGCTGCCCTGTCCGTTCGGCCACCAGCGCTCAACGGGGAGATTTTTCCAGACAATTTTGTTTCCGAATTCTTCGGTCTTAATGATTTTGTCCCCATCCTTGAGCGTAAGACGCAATCTCCCTCCTTTTGCGACGGCATACAATGAATCACCATCTGTCCAGCACCGTGCGTCTCTTATCTCCTTGCCGTCCGACACTTCAAGCGATATTCCGTCCCATACGCCAATCTGCACCAGGCGCGGCATCCAGTCCCAGGTGTAGTTGAAACGGGGTTTCCACTGGGTCATCTGAGAAGTGTACCCGAACTGGCCCAGCCAGCGCGAAGAGCAGTCGAACACGATTTGGATCCTGTTCCCTTTTTCCTTCAGCCCGTTGTTTAACCCGAAATAATGCGGAATAAAACTGTTTGCGAACTTCGCAACTTCGACACCGTTGACCAGAACCCAGCCCGAGCCGTCCAATCCCAGACAGCAGAGCCGGTGGGAGAATCCCTTCTTGAAATATCCATCCGGCACAAGCGCCTCGTAAATCCAGTGCCTGTTCTCCACCCATTCGCATTCCCTGGAATTCATTCCTACATTCCAGTCCGGCAGAAGTCCGGCCTCGCGCAAAGCGCGTTGTACCGATCCCGGCACTTTTGCCGGAACAGGGGCGATTTCCGATACTATGGCGACGCCCGTTTCCATGGAACGGCACCATCCCCACTGGTGCGGTGTGAACCCGGTCAGGGTCCATTTCAAATCAGCAAGATTGCGTATGGTTTTCATTTGATCCTTTTTTTTATCGCAAATTTTTGGGTCGATTACATTTTTTCAACAGCTCAACGGATTACGGCTTCATCCCGGCCTCGCGCTGCACGGCATCCCACTCCTCCATGACGGCAATCATTGTCTCGGGATTGCAGCCGGGCGACGCCTCGAACTGCACGAAGACTCCTCCGCTCCGATCGAAAAGGTTTTCGGCGACTATCCGCACGGCCTTTCTCCCGTCATCCGGATTCTTTGAAGGCAGGACATGCTGTCGGTCTATTTCGCCCCAAAACGCAATCTTGCCTTTACCCCTGCGTCCGAGATCGGCGATGTCCATGCAGAACAGCTGAGAGTTCAACGCATCGACTCCTATTTCCAGCAGGTCGTCAAAGACTTCTGCAATATATCCGTCCGAATGCATGAAGATGAATTTGCCCGAGGCGTGCGCGATCTCGCAGTATTCCCTGTAAAGCGGCTTGTAGATTTCCCTCCACACACTCGGCGGGAGCAGGAGCTGCCGTTGCGAGCCCCAGTCGTCCATGAACATGACAGCGTCGACTTTCGTCGAACACCAGAACTCGTATTCCCTGAGATAATAATCGTGTATCATCTTGAGAAGCCCTTTGACGTCTGCGTCCGGATCCATCATGTCCATCATCGCATTCTCGGTGCCGCGGATGAACTGGTATCTCTCCCAGGGCCGAGGACAGCATCCCGCCATCATGAAGGAATTGCTGTTCTCGCAACAGCGGTTGACGGTGTCCCTGGCGGCGGAAATATTTTTCGGCAGTATTTCAAATGGAGGTTTGACGACTTTCTTCCAGTCCTTTACGTCCGGCAGTATCGGATTCTTCACCTCTCCGTGCACGCCTTCGTGGATGTTCTCGAAAACGCAGCCCCAGTCATCTATATGCTCCCCCACAAGATAAGGATCCCCCTTGTATCGCGGAGAATCCAGATAGACTTTTGACGGACCCGAGATGTCGCCCGGCCATCGCCTGTCTATTTCGGCCATAGCCTCAGGGACATGCTTTACAGCCCACGGGAGACGCCATATCTGGCGCGGCAGGCGTTCTGGGTTTTCAAACTTAAGGGTCTTTCTGACTATCTCCCTGGATGTCTGTGGCATATCGCTCCTTAATTTCAATTTCTCCAGCAACCCTTATTTTAATCTTTCAATTTAATCTTTCAATTATCTCCTTCTCACCACAGACTTGAAAAATCAACTTGATATTCGCATCGCCATCGGAATACTGGCCATTCAGATGAGTGCAGGGATAACATCCATTGCCTCCGCCACCGCAGCCTTGCGGGCCGATAACCGCAAAATAACCGTTCCCATCCAAGGATCGCATGAGCGACGCTCCGTGCGACGGAGGCTTATTTCCGCGCCAGGCGAATTGCAAGGCTGAATCCCCTTGCCGAGGAAGAGATGAAACTGGCACCAGCTGTTTTCCCCTCACATAATGCTGGCACATCACTTCCTGGCTGCAGAAAAACGGGTTCAACGCCTTGACACATATTGATGCAAGATTGATTCTGCCAAGATTCACAGGATGTATGCCGCATTCAACCGAGTCCCCCTCCGCCGTAACAACAACCTTTACCGACTTGTCACCTTTTTTATTGAAATATTCAATTCTGCTTCCATCTGCATTAGTCTTCCAGTCAACCTTCCAGCTCTCAGGCGCTTTATAAGGCCAATCATTGGCTCCGGACAAACCGCCCCATCCGGATTCGGGGATGTCAACGACCCAGCATCCGCCGGGAAACCAGGGAACAATGATTTTAAATGTCGAATGATCTGTCGGAATCAACTGGATTTTTCCGTTTCTGGAAGGTTTTCCAATAGGGGAAATGACAATGCCGGGTCGGGAGTGTATTTGAATTTTCCGGATTTCTTGGTGGGAGAATACGATGCGCATCGAAAACCGGTATTGTATATCCTCATCGCCGGATGCCATGACCAACGGCTTGTAACCATATGTGAAGACGGTCTCCTGTGCAGGGTGCTGGAACCGGCAAGGACAAAATCAAAATCGTCATATGTTGTTCCGTCGGGTGAAACTGGAGGAAAGACACGCCGCGTCCATTCAAGGACACCGCCCTTCATGTCATTTGCCCCATATGGACTTGCGTTTTCCGGACGCACGCCTACAGGGAAAGAAGTGTCAAGGGGGAAAACCTCATTGTCTCCAGGCATCATCTGATGGAATTCTTCTCCCCATGGAAAAAGACACCCTTCAGTCCCTCTTGCCGCCTTTTCCCATTCTGTCTCTTTTGGAAGTCTTTTCCCGGCCCATTCGGCATAGGCCTTTGCATCCTGTGAATTCACTCCCACCATCGGATGAAAGTAACGGCCGGGATCATCGAGATGCTCGACATCCACATAGTCAGACCAGCCAGCCAGCCAGCCGTTACGCTCGATTTTGTGTCCTGTTTCCCGCATGAAACGGAAGAACTGTATTCTTGTCACGGGATAAGTGTCAATCCAGAAAGCTGGAAGAATCATGCGGGATCCCCTGCTGTGAAAATGCAGAAAATCCGGATGTACCCCCTCATCAGCGGAGATTTTCTCCAGCTCCTCCGGGAACAATCCATAATTGAACGCCCCGCCGGGAACCTTCACCATCATACTGTCCAGGGAAAACGCAATTTCGCGTATGCTGTCGCCTGTACAATCGCCCATATTGTCTTCTTTATTATAATTGCTTTTGCTGTTCATTGACCGGCTGAGAGAAGGATATAGACAGCCCCATTCAGGAACGTCATCCCCACAGTTGTATTTGTCTGACCGAATACGGCGAGATCCATCTTGCCGTCGCCGTTGAAATCGGCCACGCCGAGATGTGTCTCATAATGCAGGGAAAACTCCAAGGGGATAGTCTCGACCCTGCCCGCGTCAAGGCCGGACTTGCCTCCAAGATAAACCCGTACCCGCTTGTCGTTGGCCATGCCGATAACCAAGTCTGAGAAACCATCACCATTCCAGTCCACGACAGTAGGTTCGTCGCGTATGCATTCCTTCGCTGAGCCAGCAGCGCTGTCGACAAGATCAATTTCAGTGTCGGGTTTGGGATTGAAAGGTTGATCGGCCCTACCGGTGTTGTAGAAAATAAGAGCTTTGTTAGCGGCAAGATGATTCACGAATGCGAGATCCGGCTTCTTGTCGCCGTTGAAATCACCGACACCCAGGAAACGCCACTCCCCACTTACGGGCTGGAGCAGCCGCGTTGTCGGCTTATCCGGAATCCGTCCATCTGCACCGCTCAGGAACAGATCCCCGTAACTGGAAATCAGGTCGCTGCGGCCATCCCCATTGAGATCGAGCATCTGGAAATCGACATAAGGACCCGCCATATTCCGCACATCTCTCTGCCTGACAGCCAGCAATCCATCCTTTAAAGGTTCCATGCGGCAAATATTGTTGAAGCGTGTTCCCAAAAACCACTGTGGAGAGCCTACGCCTTCCAGATCGGCTGACCGGAGCTGCTGCGCATTAAAACTCGGCATAGAACGCGTCTCATATTTCCCCGGCGTATCCCCGGGGCTGAGCAATACTGCGGAAAATCCCGACACAAAGAGACCGGGCAATTTCCCGGCACCAAGATTGCAGATACGGATTTTCATCGGTGTGCTGACTGTCGGCAACGGGATTTCCCAGTCAGCTTTCATCGCCTCGAAGCGGCCTCCCTTGTTCAGGAAGATCCGGACACGTGAACCATCCCCTTCTGGTGACACGACAACGACATCAGGTCTTCCGTCGCCGTCAACATCTCCGAAGTCGGCCGACACGGCATGGCAGACGAACGCCGTGACCAATGTGTTGCTTTTGCGGGAGATGCGGAACAGAGGATCCGGCGTCTCCGGCGTAATCAGCCCCCAGCCGGTGCGGGTTCCAGTCTCAATGCCGTCGCCTATCAGACCAGCATCCACCATGCCTCCGTGCCCAGGCAGAAGATGATCAGGCTTTAATTCCTGCAGTTTCCGAAGACTGGCCAGCATGTCATGGGCGCTGGCCCCGACGCTGCCGAAAAATCCCGGATTGCCGGGACGCATGACAAGATCCCCTGTGAACGCAAAGCGCTTCCCATCCCTTTCAAACACGCATCCTATGGAGCCCGGAGTATGCCCCGGCAGCGTGACAATCCTAACATTCAGACCAGACAGATTCATGTCGGAGTCTTCTGCAATCCGTATGTCTGCGGGCTGGGGCGGATTGAAGCCGTAACCGGTGCCAAGGGGGATGTCATGCTCCATTGAGTAGGCGGCAGACGTTCCGCATATCACCTTCGCACCCGTCGCGACGCGCCAGAGGTAGGCCCCGGGAGCATGGTCCCCATGTTCGTGAGTGAGGAGCACATAGCGGACTTTCATGGGATCCAGGCCGATGGCCTGAATCGCGGCCCAGCTCTTCTCGAAAAACAGACCATTGCTCGCATCGATCAGGATCAATCCGTCGGGTGCTTCCACCACATACTGACAGCATCCGGGAGAAAGTACGGGCCACACTCCAGGTGCGAATTGCTTTGCCACTTGAGGTTTAGCAATCGCCTTCGGAGCCTCGGGAACCATGTTATTCAAGTCCCTCCTCCATGCCTCTTTCAATTCCCGGTCAAATGCAGATACCGTGCCGGAGCCGGTGACCGCGAAGAGAAGTGACGAGTTGGGAGCTGCCGCCAGAAGGGCTGCTCCACCGACCTCCACTCCCGCTGCTGGACGTCCGCTTTTCCAGTTTTCATCTGTCAGGCGGTAAATACGTCCATCCCAGCAACTGGCTATCACGGCATTGGCAAAAAGTGCGACATCGGCAACTGTGTCGGGCAGATCAATCCGCTGCGATATGCCACTCGTTATGTCAAGCCGATACAACGTTCTGGCGTTGTCGTCAGCAGGCAGGAATGATTGCCCGGCCAAACCGCGCGAAGTCCAATGATGCGGGTAAGCCACCAGTTGCTGTCCGTTGGGAATGAAAAGCAGGTCAAGCCAGCCGGGATTCTCAAAAGATGTCTCTGGGAATTCCCGCAGAAGTTTTCCTTCCCTGTCATAGACCGACACCAGCGGACGGGTCGCCGGAAACCATGCGGGAACTCTTCGTCCGATGTCGGCCGGATCCTGAATCGTCCGTTGCCAACCCGCATAGTCCGCCGTGGCCAACAACTTAGCCGCACCCGCCTCGTCGGAAAAAACAGCCGTGGACAATGGCGCACTGACCGCAACATCATCCCATTGGATTTCATGCTTCATCCCATCATTTCCTCCGGGTGTTCCATAGAAGCCGCGCTCTGGTCGGGGAACGTCGCCAGCGAGT
>JBAZRS010000111.1:7119-11658 GCA_041662825.1 Victivallales bacterium
GGCTTTGCCATACGGATCCACAATGCTTTCTGCTCCCCTGCTCTCACAAGGAAAAGATTCGGCTGAGCTTCGCCTTTCCCGTCAAGCCGGGTCGCGCAACCGACTAACGCCTCCCCGTTGGAAGACGTAGAGAGGCCAACCGTCACAGCATTGGGCGGCAGACGCAACTGAAATCTCCCGGAGTCCATATTCAGCTCGGTAGTCATCCAGCATACGAGACCACGCCATAATCCGACAGCTCCCTTCGAATAGGGGCGCAGGACACTCCCCGAATGATTCGAGCGTTTCCCGTAATGGAATGACGTCCAAGGATAATCATATTCAACTAGAGATACTCCGACCTTGACTGGCTTCTCCCGGCAGAGAAATGCCGTCTGGCTGGCAGACGGCGTTTCATCCGGCGTGGTGTTCATTGCGAAAACAACACCGTCAGCGGAAACAACATCCTGTATCCAGCGCAAGCCGACCGTCCATGATCGCAGGAGTTTCCCGTCCGGTCCGAGCATAATCACATTGGGATCCCCAGTGGGAGCGATAGTGCCGACAACAAGATTCTTCCCGTCAGCGCTCACATAAACACATGCCACCCCTTGCCGCGGCAGCAACCCCTTGCCGCCTGCATCCCAGACTGGAGCTTTAGATTGCTGTGCCGATGCAGATCCTGACAATATAATAACTGGAATGGCCATACCTGCTAAAAAATGAAGCCAATTGGTTTTCGACAGTTTATTTTTCATTGATTGTTTCCCTATGGGTTCTTAATAATATGGATATGGCAGATACTCATATCCTCCATAAAGTAACCAATTCTTAAATGCAATCCATTCCACATGTCCGTCCGTATAGGAGACATTGCCCCCTTCAAGCCTGGAGGGAAATGGACGGTGGCCATTTGCATAAAGAGCTTTCCACCAAGTTCCACCCATCCCCGTCCATCCTGACGTGGAACGCATGACATCGAAGATAATCGCCCTTGGCCCTTTATATTTCCCGTATTTGATCTCCGGTTCCTTCAGGCTTGTAGCCCCCATAGGGCTGTGATTCCATGTGAAATGCTCATCAGTCGAATGCGTGAGCGGATTGAGATAATAACAGTGGTTTGCAAACCAGTTATAGCCTGTCTGTGATACATTTGGGCTATTCGAATAATAATATGCCCCATTGGATCCGATCATTGTTTTATTGCCGCTGAACTGGCTCCTGTTGCCCGGACACCACGCTATCTCCATAGAGGAGATATAGTCGGGAAACATGGCATTGAATGCCGTATCGCTGCGGTTGCCCACGAAGGTCATGGCCTGATTGGCGTAATTGTAGTTGGCGCCGCGGAAGTTCGGACAACTCCCCATTGGCAAGGCACCATTTTCCATGTCCGTCGCATATGAAATGGAGGCAAACCCTATCTGCTTGAGGTTGCTGATACATGCCGCTCTTTTCGCCGTATCTTTCGCTTTCTGCAGGGCGGGCAGCAGTATTGCCGCCAGAATTGCGATTATCGCAATTACAACCAGAAGCTCTATTAAAGTAAATCCTCTGCTTATCAATGAGCTACAGATCGGCTTCACCTCGCGGGGCAGACCGGACATGCGTTTTCCCCATGTCCGGATTTCCCGATGAATTTTGACTGCCGACATTAGTTTTGACTCGGATAAGTGCTGGCGCATACAATTACCTCCCGTCGAAAAATAATTTATTGTTCAATTTCTTATTTCCATGACTTTGTGAATTCTTCCTTCACGGTGGCCGCAAGTGAATCATCTCATTTTAATGCTCTCCAACTGTTCCTGGGAATAATAACCGGACGGATCATAATACATACCCTGTCACCCATTTCTTCGGCATTACCGGAAAGCCTCCTTTGCGCAAGAGACATGAAGGATGATGTGATTTTTTCTTCCGGGATGGCGACTGTCGTCAGATTGCCCTGGGCCGAATCGAAAGGCATGTTGTCATATCCGGTCACGGATATATCTTCCGGCACCTTGATTCCCTGAGCCTTCAGAGCTGACATGACTGTCAGGGCGATCCTGTCATTTGCGCAGACCGCCGCTGTGTACTCACGCAGATTTTCAACTGCGTTTCTTGTTTCCGAGACATCCTTGAAAAGAAGAACATTTTTCCCTGAAGCTTTTCCACCCGCTCCGACAATCCCTTCCCTCCACCCCTCGATCCTGCCTTTATTCCATTCGTACCCGGGAATCACCGGATCAAGTCCGATAAATGCGATTTTCCTGTGCCCCATGTTCATGAACCGTGTCGATATCTCCCTGAAGGCCCATGCGTCATCCACGCATATCGTATCACATCCGTCATTCCTCAGGGACGTGCTGCCACTTAACGAGAAACAGGACATCCCCTTCTTTTCAAGACGGCAGATCAGATCCTTGGAACACAGCTGGGGTATGAGGAAAAAAACCACTCGCGAAGAGTTAGAAAGATCTTCAATCAATCGCCCTTCATTTCCGGAATGGAAGACAACATGGTTTATCGAGCCTCCATTTCCGTATATGCGGGATGTCAGCATCCTCTCAATGGACAGCAAACAGGGATTGATGTAGCTTTCAGATCCTTTCTCCCAATTCACCACCAAGCTGATATTCAAAGCCTGCGTGGGGGGGGCTTGCGTTTCCAGGGTCTTTTTATTATCTTTAAACCAGTCGTCAACAGCAGAGCAACCGTACCTGCCATTCGATTCAACGAATCCGTCTTGCCGAAGTTTTGAAATCGCCCTATGTACAGTGACCATCGACACACTGTGGGATTTCGCAAGGTCCCGTATGCTGGGAAGCCTGCCTCCGGAAGAAATCTCCCCCTTTAATATCCGTTCCTTGTATGTGTTGTAAATGTCAATGTAACCAGTTGTCTTAATCATAATCACACCCGCCTTTAAATGATGTTGTCTAACATCAGTATAACATTGTATAACATTAAAATCAAGACATTAAATAAAAAAAATCCGTAATTTATGGAAATCCATAGGAATTGGCGGGAAACATCCAAATGTTCTCCGGCCGTGACGGCTCGGGCATTGTTTCAGAAGGCGGGTCAGACACCTTTAATCTGACATGGAATGGTCTCATTCATTGCTTTTCCATCTCTCAAAGCAATATTTTATACACATGCCCCGGCTGGAGCTTTAATACGGAATCAACTTCGGATACTTTGCCGGAATTAAGATCTATCACGTTACCGCTGAACTTGAATTCCGATTTGCGGAACGCCCAGATCACGGACGCTTTGTTTTTTTCATCGAGCCAGATTGTGAAGTTTCCGTTCTCGGTCACCCTCAGCCTTTGCATTCCCGGGAGAGCTTCGTTGTAAAGACTGTTGGCAGTGGCATATTCTTCAGCGAGATCTTTTCCCGGGAGAAACGGTTTACTGTCATCATTCTTTCCGACAGGAGTCCATGGTCTGGCGCCTATGCCCGGCACCGCGCGATGTCCGAGAAGCCAGAAATAGAGTTCCGGATTCAGCTTCTTCGCAGTAAAAGGGTAGTCGCTGAAAAACGCCGGACTGCAGTCCACGAGCGCAAATGCATCGTCATTTTCAACGGTCGTATCCCAGAGACGGCGGCGGAATTTGTCTTCAATGAAACCGAACATGGCAACCTGTGACACTCCGAAGACGGTTGTCACCTCGCAGCGGAACTTATAGCCGTGTTTCTGCAGACGGGACTGCATCCGCCATATCTCCTCGGCCTGAGGCGCCTTGTCATCCCCCTGCCAGTCAACACAAGTGATTCCGAGGTTCTGGTATGAATCGAAAAATATTCCGTCAATACCGGTATCGTCCTTGACCTTGCGGATCTGCTGCTCAAGCATTTTACCGAAACCGGAACGCATGCGTCCGCACCACAGTGTACCGTAATCGCCGTCCCATGGCGTTCCGTTCTGTTCCCTGAGAAGCCATTCCGGATGCTCCTTCCAGATCGGTGAGTTTTTTGCGAACTGGAAACCGAACCACTGGAAAATCCCGATGCCGCTCTCATGCGCCTTGTCAACGAGCTTCTTCATGCCTTTGGCCCCGCCGAATTTCTCAGCGAACGTAAACGAATATGGACAGCAGATGTTCCCTTCCGGCTCGGTCGGATCAGAAGTCACCGAGTCCCAAACGCCGTGGGTAAACACATGCTTGTAACCGAGTTCTGCGTATTTCGCGAAAGCGTCACCGAGATCCCTCGTCCATCCGGCGCCGCGTTTCTTCAAATCCGCATCCCAGAGATGGGCGTGTACTGACGGCTCCGGTATCTCCGGACTGAACCCGTAATTATCAAGGATGCGTTTCCTGACTTCGGTGAAGCAGTCGAGCCATAGGTTGCGCCATTCGTGCTTCCTCAAGTTCCTGTCAGATTGGAATAAGAGTATTTTCCTTTCCGGAAGCAACGCCTTTTTTGAGAGCGGAAAGAAATGATTATCCGAATAATGTATTACGTTCTCGCCTGCGAACTTCTCAATCCGGCTTCTTGTAAGTGACGGCTTCTCGAAAAATGTGCAGAGTGCGGTTTTTCCCTTGGCCTGGAAATCGCATATCGGAGCGCCA